>NZ_LZJD01000052.1:0-7619 GCF_001666875.1 Mycobacterium sp. E802 | reverse complement strand
GTGGGTGACCGCAAGGTGGCCGACGCCGACGAGATGGTGGTCGCGGTACGCCTGCTCAAGATCGGGCAGGAAGCCCCGGTCGAGGTGTTGCGTGACGGCCGCCCGATGACCTTCATGGTCACGCCGATCGGCGACGATCAAAAAGAGCAGTAGCCGTGTTCGCCAACATCGGGTGGGGGGAGATGCTGGTCCTGGTGATCGCCGGTCTGGTGATCCTGGGGCCCGAACGCCTGCCCGGGGCGATCCGCTGGACCTCCAACGCGGTGCGCCAGGCGCGCGATTACGTCACCGGCGCCACCAGTCAGCTGCGCCAGGACCTCGGCCCGGAGTTCGACGATCTGCGTGAACCCCTGGCCGAACTGCAGAAGCTGCGCGGCATGACGCCGCGGGCAGCGATCACGAAACATCTTCTCGACGGCGATGATTCGTTCCTGACGGGGGCCTTCGAGGAGCGCAAGACGCCGCAACAGCCGTCGGTTCCCGGCGATGCCGCCACCGAGAAGCCGGCCGGTGAGACGGGCGCCAAACCGGCCGGCACCGTATTCGATCCCGACGCCACGTAGCCGCGGGGCGGTGATTCAGCGGCGCGTGGTGTCCAGGCCCAGCGACATCCCGGCCAGGCCACGTTTGCGCGCCGACAACCCCTCGGCAATCTTGCGCAGTTCGGCGCCGGCCGCCGAATCCGGGGCCGACAACACCAGCGGCACGCCGGAATCGCCGGCTGCCACCAGCCCCGGGTCCAGCGGAACCTGGCCCAGCAGCGGCACGTCGGCGCCGACCGAGCGGGTCAGTGAGTCGGCCACCTGGCGGCCGCCACCCTCACCGAACAGCTGCATGACCGTGCCGTCGGGCATCGTCAGGCCCGACATGTTCTCCACCACACCCGCGATGCGCTGACGGGTCTGCAGGGCGATGGCCCCGGCCCGCTCGGCCACCTCGGCCGCGGCCAGCTGCGGCGTGGTCACCACGAGGATCTCCGCGCCCGGAATCAGTTGGGCCACCGAGATCGCCACGTCACCGGTGCCGGGCGGCAGATCGAGCAGCAGCACGTCCAGATCGCCCCAGTACACGTCGGCCAGGAACTGCTGAAGGGCCCGGTGCAGCATCGGCCCACGCCACACCACGGGCGTGTTGCCCTGGGTGAACATGGCGATCGAGATGACCTTCACGTCGTGCGAGACCGGCGGGATGATCATCGAGTCCACCTGGGTGGGCCGATCGGTGGTGCCCATCATCCGCGGCACCGAATGCCCGTAGATGTCGGCGTCGAGCAGGCCGACGGTCAACCCGCGGTCAGCCATCGCGGCAGCCAGGTTGACTGTCACGCTGGACTTTCCGACCCCGCCCTTACCGGAGGCCACCGCATACACCCGGGTCAGGGAGTTCGGCTGGGCGAACGGGATCACCGGCTCACGGGAATCGCCACGGAGCAGTTTGCGCAGCTCGGCGCGCTGCTCGTCGTTCATCACGTCGAGGCTGACCTTGACGGCGCCGGTGCCGGGCACGTCGGTGACGGCCGCCTTCACCAGTTCGGCGATCTCGTTTTTCTTCGGGCAGGCCGCGGTGGTCAGGTAGATCTCGACGTGGACGCCGTGATCGGCCTCGATCGAGATGTTCTTGACCATGCCGAGTTCGGTGATCGGCCGCCGCAATTCGGGGTCGATCACCTTGGCCAGCGCAGCGCGAACCGCGGATTGCAGTTCAGTGGCAGATTCGGACATCACCGCCGAGTCTACGGCGGCGGCGACGTGCGTCGGATTCAGGCTGACGTCAGGCCGGACCCGGCGCCGGTCCCGGTGCCGGACCGGTCACCGGTCCGATGGCCGGAGCGTCAGGCGCGGCGGCCTCGACGGGCGGGCCGACGGGTGCCGGCGGCGGTGCAAGTCCGGGCGCGGGAGCCGGGGCGAGCCCGGGTGCCGGTGCCGGAGCAAGTGGCGCGGGAGCCGGTGCCGGCGGCGGAGCAAGTCCTGCTGCGGGCGGCGGCGCCAGCGGTGGGCCGGGCGGGGGAGTCTGCTCGCCGAGGCAGAACACCACGCACGTCGGCTGGCGCGGCGGCTGCTCCCACGGCGGGATCCAGCGCGGCGGGGCCTCCGGAGTGGGCGACGGAATCGCCTGGGCCGGGCCGGGCAGCGGGCCGAGCACCTGACCCGGCGCGAATCCGGGCACATTCTGTGTCCCGGTCTCGTTGCGGTTGAGCAGCGGGATCAGGGCCAGCGGATCCCCGGCGGGCAGGCCGGTGGCATCGGCGGGCAGGCCCGGTCCCAGGCCCTCCGGGTTGTCCAGATGTGAGTCGCCGATCGGCGGAATGGATCCGGTGATCGGTGGCAGGTCGACCGGCACCACACCGGTGGCGTATGCCGCGGCCCAACCCAGCACGTTGCGGGCGTAGGCCACCGAGTTGTTGTAGCGCAGGATCGCCGTCATGACCTGGGACTGCTCGCGCAGGTTGAGCCCGCCGCTGCACAGGTAGCGGGCCGCGGCCAGCGCCGAGTCGAACACGTTCTGCACGTCGGCCCGGCCGTCGCCGTCGCCGTCGGAGGCGTAGCGGGCCCAGGTCCCGGGCAGGAACTGCATCGGCCCCATGGCGCGGGCGTAGGTGACGCGGCCGGCCTGCGCGCTCTGGACGATGATCTCGTTGCCCGGCAGGGTGCCGTCGAGGGCGGGGCCGTAGATGGGACGGACCGCGGTGCCGCGGGCATCGGTCGCGCCGCCGTTGGCATGGGCCGATTCGATCCGCCCGATGCCGGCCAGCAGATTCCAGCTGATTCCGCATCCCGGGTAGGCCGCGGCCATCATCTTCTCGGCGTTGCGGTACGCCTTCAACGAGGTGCCCGGAATGCCAAGGGCGCCAGGGGTATTGACGACGAACGCGGGCGGGGGAGCCGAGATCGTGGTCATCGGCTTGATCCGGAAGTTCGTCGGCGGTTTGGCCGCGGCGACGACCGCGGGGCCCGACCGGTCGATCTGAGGTTCGACAGCGGCCAGCGGAGTGACCCCCGCGGTGGACACCTCGCCGTGCGGCGCGGCCGAGCCGGCACCGGCGACCAACACGATGGGGGCCAGGACGGCGACGCCGAGTGCGGGCGAACGCACGAGCTGGCTCATACGGCGCCGAGCGGTCGCGAGAGCCGCTCCTCCCCCTATGCGCACTTACCCGTCCTTAAGGTCAATTTCCGGCCTGATGATGTAGTGAACCAAGTCACCATACATAGTCGGGCTTTCGATTGTTACGACAATGGTCGACAGGGAGATCAACCACCGCGTTTGGGTCGGCGCTCGGCCCCGTCGGCTTTGCTCGACGCGCTGCGTTCGGCATCGGCCGGCGCGTGCAGTTCGGCGATCAGGTCGCGCAGTTCCTCCAGCTCACGACGCAGATAGTCGCGCGTGGCGACCTCACCCACGGCCAGCCGCAACGAGGCCAGCTCGCGGGCCAGATACTCGGTGTCGGCCTTGGTCTGCTCGGCCCGGCGCCGGTCCTCCTCGAGCGAGACCCGGTCCCGGTTCTCCTGCCGGTTCTGGGCCAGCAGGATCAGCGGGGCGGCGTAGGCGGCCTGGGTCGAGAACGCCAGATTGAGCAGGATGAACGGGTAGGGGTCCCACTGAAAGGCGAAGACGCCGATGTTCAGCGCGATCCAGACCACCACGATGATCGTCTGGATCGCCAGGTAGCGGCCGGTACCGAGGAACCGGGCGATGGACTCGCCGAACTGTCCGACCGCCTCGACGTCGACGTGCAGCCCGAAGCCGCGCGTGCCACGGGGGGTGTCCAGCCGCTGGCGCGCTGACGTTTCGCTCATGCGCCTGCCACCGGCAGCTCGGGCTCGTCACGCTCACGCCAGTCGTCGGGCAGCATGTGATCGAGCACGTCGTCCACCGAGACCGCTCCGAGAAGGTGGTTCTCCTCGTCGACCACCGGCCCGCACACCAGGTTGTAGGCGGCGAAGTAGCGGGTCACCGCGGCCAGGGAGTCGATGGGGCTCAGGCTCGGCAGGTCGGTGTCGATGATGCCGCTCACCAGCGCCGCCGGCGGTTCGCGCAACAGCCGTTGCAGGTGCACGCAGCCCAGGTACTGGCCGGTGGGGGTGGCGCTGGGTGGCCGGGTGACAAAGGCCATCGAGGCCAGCGCCGGGGTGAGGTCCGGATCGCGCGCGCGGGCCAGCGCCTCGGCGACGGTGGTGTCGGGGGCCAAGACCACCGGCTCGCTGGTCATCAGACCGCCCGCGGTGTCGGGTGAGTGGGCCAGCAGCCGTCGTACGTCCTCGGAGTCCTCGGGATCCATCTGCCGCAGCAGCGTCTCGGCGTCGGCCGGGGTCATCGAGCCCAGCACGTCGGCGGCGTCGTCGGGATCCATCGCCTCGAGCACGTCTGCGGCACGTTCGGTGTTCAGCTGGCGCAGCACCGCGGCCTGCTCGTCCTCTGGCAGCTCCTGCAAGACGTCGGCCAGCCGCTCGTCGTCGAAGGCCCGGTACAGCTCGTAGCGTCGCTTGTCCGGAAGCTCGCGCAGGGCCTCGGCCACCTCGATGGGGCGCTGCCCCTCGAACTGCTCGAGGAGTGAGGCCACCCCCTGATCGGGCATCGCCAGGCCCGACGGGGTGAGCCCGTGCACGTTCTGCCAGTCGACGACGTGGATGTTGGTGCGCCGCCCCAGGCGGCGTTGCGGACGCACGGCCACCCGGGTCACCACCCAATCGCGGGTCCGGGTCTGTTCGATGCCCATGTCGACCACGACGACGTCGATCCCGGCCAGCTGGGGCAAATCGGGATCGTCAACGCGGACCCGGGTTTCCAGCACCTGGCCGACCACCAGCACCTCGCCGGGGCGCTGGGCGAACCGGCGCAGCGAGACGCTTCCGGTGGCCAGCGTCACCGAACCCGGCTCGATCGCCGTCACGCGCAGAATCGGAACGAAAATTCTTCGGCGGGTGAGCAATTCGACGACGAGGCCGAGAACGCGCGGTTGCTGGCGGACGATGCTGATGCTGATCACCACATCGCGGACGCGGCCGATGGACTCCCCGTCGGGGCCCAGCACCACCATTCCCGCCAATCGGGCCGCGTAGACCCTGTTCACCGCCGCCATGAGTCAAAGGGTAGAGACTGTGGTCGTGGAGAACACGTATCGACCCCGTAGAACGTGCCTCTCGGTTCCGGGAAGCAGCCTGAAGATGATCGAGAAGGCCAAACGTCTGCCCGCCGACGAGGTGTTCCTCGACTTGGAGGACGCCGTCGCCCCCGAGGCCAAGGCGTCGGCCCGCACTCAGGTGGCCGCCGCGCTGAACGCCGACGGCTGGGCCGGACAGCTGCGCGGGGTGCGGGTCAACGACTGGACCACGCCGTGGACGTACGCGGATGTGATCGAGGTGGTCGCCGGGGTTGCCGCCGGCGGGGGCCGACTCGATCTGATCGTGCTGCCCAAGGTCCCCGAGGTGGCCCATGTCCAGGCGCTGGATCTGCTTCTGACCCAACTGGAATCCACCCACGGCCTGGAGCCCGGCCGGATCGGGATCGAGGCGCAGATCGAGAACGCCCAGGGGCTGACCAACATCGATGCGATCGCGGCGGGCCCGCGCGTGCAGGCGCTGGTGCTCGGGCCCGGTGACATGGCCGCCAGCCTGAACATGCGCACCCTGGAGGTCGGCGGTCAGCCCGACGGCTACGACATCGGCGACGCCCATCATCACGTGCTGATGCGGATTCTGATCGCCGCGCGTGCCCGCGGCATCAACGCGATCGACGGGCCCTACGTGAAGGTGCGCGACGTGGACGGGTTCCGCCGGGTGGCCGGGCGTTCGGCCGCGCTGGGTTACGACGGCAAGTGGGTGTTGCATCCCGATCAGATCGAGGCGGGCAACGAGATCTTCAGCCCCCGCCAGGCCGACTACGACCATGCCGAGTTGATCCTGGATGCCTACGAATGGCACACGTCGCACGCCGGTGGGGCCAGGGGAGCGGTGATGCTGGGCGACGAGATGATCGACGAGGCCAGCCGCAAGATGGCACTGGTGGTTGCCGGTAAGGGCCGCGCGGCGGGGATGAGCCGCCAGGCCGAACCGTTCCGGCCGCCGAACTGAGTTCGGCCGCGGCGCCCGGTCAGGTGCTCGATGCCGCCAGACCGACGAGGAAGAAAAGTATCAAGCCACCGTTGATCAACGCCCCGAGCGCGCCGACGGCGATGCCGGAGATCGCCAGACCGCGTCCACCCTGCCCGCTCTGCTTGAGCTGGTTGAGGGCCGTGATGCCCAGGCCGATGCCGACGAAGGCGGCGATCAGGCCGATGGCACACATCGACACCAGCGGCAACGACAGGATCGAGGCGACCAGCGATCCGATCGCCAAGTTGTTCGTGGAGTTGGCCGGCGTCATTCCGTAGCCGACGGGGAAACCGGGAGTCGGGTAGCCGGGCGGGTACCCACCGGGCATGCCGTAGGGCGGCGGCGGAGGGTATCCGGGCATCGGTGGCGGGTAGCCGGAGTCGACCGGATATCCCGGCCCGAACGCGGCCGGTGGCGGATAGCCGGGTGGGATGTTCGACGGATAGTCGAATGCGGGCGGATATGCCGCGTCGGCCCCGTAGCCGGGAGGCGTGAACTCGTACGACGGTTGCGTCTGACCGGTCTGCGGCAGATCCTGGGACTGCTCGATGGAAGGTGCTTCGTAGCCGCCGGACAACGGTTCCGACGGCTGCGGGCCGGGGTCGGATGGCGATGTTTCGCCCGCGTTGCCGTCCGCGTTTGTCATGCTGATCAACCTAGCGCACCGACGGCGACGCCCCGGTCGGCGTGACGGCGGCACCGAGGTGCCAGGTACGGAGGAGAGTGAAGTTCGATGACGAGCCCATTTCAACCCGGTCAGAGCCCAGGGGCCGCCTCGGCCGCGCGGGGCGCGCTGCCCACCCCGCCCAAAGGCTGGCCGATCGGTTCCTACCCGACGTACGCCGAGGCACAGCGTGCCGTCGACTATCTGTCCGACCAACAGTTCCCCGTCCAGCAGGTGACGATCGTCGGCGTGGACCTGATGCAGGTCGAGCGGGTGACCGGCCGGCTGAGTTGGCCCAAGGTGCTCGGCGGCGGTGTGCTCTCCGGGGCGTGGCTGGGCCTGTTCATCGGCCTGATCCTCGGCTTCTTCAGCCCCAACCCGTGGAGCGCCTTGCTCACCGGTCTGATCGCCGGTGTTTTCTTCGGTCTGATCACCTCGGCCATCCCGTACGCGATGGCCCGCGGCACAAGAGATTTCAGTTCGACGATGCAGCTGGTCGCCGGCCGCTACGACGTCCTGTGCGACCCGCAGAGCGCCGAACAGGGCCGGGATCTGCTGGCGCGCTTGACGATCTGACCAGGTAACGATTGGGCCGCGGCAGGCCCATACTGTTGCACATGCGCGGGCTTGGCTCTACGGTGTGCGCGCGGGGCTGCTCCGGCGGCGATTCGGATCCGGACGGGAGGCAGGGCGGTGCGCGCTCGGCGGCTATGTGCTGCGGCAGTGGCCGCGTTGACGGCGGCCTCGGTGGTCTCGGCGTGTGGTGAGAACGACGACGGGATCGTCATCAACTACTACACCCCGGCCAACGAGATGGCGACTTTCACCGCCGTGGCCAACCGCTGCAACGCCGAACTCGGCGG
>NZ_LZJD01000051.1:0-51414 GCF_001666875.1 Mycobacterium sp. E802 | reverse complement strand
TGCCCGAATCGCGGAGGTTGACCATGACACCGGCCAAGCCCGCACCGAACGCCCCGCAGATCAACTGCACGGTGTTGATCGCCGCCGACGCGGCCGCCGCGCATTGGCTCTTTGCCGCCTTCGCGGTACTTGCCGCCGTGGGCGTCATCGCCAGCACCGCGAGCGTGCGGGTCTGTCGCCCGACACGCCGTGCCACGTCAACACTGTGCGCACCCTCGGGAACTCCTTAACGATCACCGCGATCGAAACCGTGGCCGCGCCCGGGGTTCACTGGCAGATTGATCAGCGATGCGGGTGTGGCTGAGTGGCAAGGCACCGGCCTGCAAAGCCGTTTACACGGGTTCGAATCCCGTCACTCGCTCGATGAGGAAGACGCCGATAGGGCGGTGCTCCGACTGCGGTCTGAGCTCGCCCTTTCGCGTTTTTCGTGCTTCTGCGCGCCGACGGGAATGTTGAAGATGTTGGGGCGCAACCGAATCCTCGCCAACGTTGTCAAGCGTGGGACCCAACGTGCTAGCCGATCTCGGTCGGATCGCTGCACAGGAACCGTTGGTCGCCGCGACGGAACCGGTGGTACTCGTGATCGGTGGGGAAGGGCACTCCGCTTACCTGTGTCGCCGTCGCAGCGACACCGACGCAGAACCGGAGACGGTTCGCGGGGTCGGGCAGGGCCGGGAGTTGGCGCACCGCGTCAGCGCCGTACGGGTTGCGGACCTCGAATGGCCGCTGGACGGTGAACGTCTCACTCACGCGCTGCCCGGGATCGAGACGCACGGACAATGCCGGCAGCGGAGGGGCTGCATACAACGGCAACTGGCAACTCGCCGGCGGCCAGTACTCCCTCTTGGCGACCTCGACCACGCCATCGGCTCCCGGCGTCAAGAGATAGTTCTGCGGGCTGTAGTTCGTGCTGAACGCCGGGTGGGTGAGAAGCTGCACCACGTACACCGGTGCGGCGCCGTCGTTGACCACGTCGTAGCGGACCTGGATTCCACTGTCCGACGGTGTGATGTCAACGACCAGCGTCGCTCCCAGTGCCGTCAACCCTCCGGCCGCCGGATCTGCGCATCCATACGAATGCGGTTGTGGCGGTGGTTCACTCATTGCGGTGGCATCCTCACTTGTGCATGCGGCCATCAACAGCAGTCCCGCGATGGCGACACCTTTGGAAACTACGTTGGCCTTCATGGCATCTCACCGTCCGTAGTGATCTCGTCGGGGCAGTCCGAGTTCTTCGCGAAGACCATTCTCGGTCAAGTTCTTCGAATGCCAGGGCGCCACGATTTCAGGGGTCTTCGGGTTGTTGTCGTGATCGATCGGTAGGCCCACCGCGACGCGTTCCAGCACGTCTTGGCCATAGTCGATCGAGTCGTTGCCGGTGTACTCGTTTCCTGTCGAGTGCCCGTGGGTGAAGTCATAGGTATGGGCGAGTTCGTGGTAGAGGGTCACCGACGGTGGGGCGCTCGGGTATCCGAAGTCGTCCAGGAAGAACTGCGGGTTGTACTGGATCGTCGGGTTGCCGTTGTTCGGGTCGGCGGTCCCGTTTTGCTCGGCGAATTCAGTGATCGTCACGGTGGACGGCTGCTGGCCCAGACCGTCGAGCATGGACTGCCCCGTCGGTGACGATCGGTAGAACTCCAGGTCGGCCAGCACCCGCTCCCGGAACTCAGGCGTGCCCTGGACCACGATGTTGTCGGGCAGATCCTTCAGTACCACGTTGACGACGGTGTTGGTACCGTCCACCGGGGCAACACCGTGGACAGTGTCCTCGCCGGCCTGCGCATAGATCGTGTCGTTGCCGCCGTCGTTGTAGACGCGGTCCACGCCGGCGCCTGTGTAGGCCTTGTCGTCGCCCAAACCGCCGGAGACCAAGTCGTTTCCGACACCACCGGACACGATGTCGTTGCCGTTGCCGCCGTAGACATCGTCGCTACCGGCGCCGCCCTCGAGATAGTCGTTGCCGAAGTCGCCCTGAATGTAGTCCTCACCATCACCGCCGTAGATGACGTCATCGCCGTCACCGCCCTCGATGTGGTCGTTGCCGGTGGAGCCGTTGATGTAGTCGCGGCCGGATCCACCTTTGACCCGGTCGTTGCCCGCGCCGGCTTCTATCTTCGCGCGTACCGGAATCCCCTGTTGCACCGCGATCACGTCGTCGCCGCCGCGCGTTTCGATATTGACCTGTTGGGCCTGCCCGGGCGGGTAGCGCTTGGTGACGCCGTTGGTGGTGATCACGATCTCGCCGGTCGTTGGGTCTTGGGTGACGCTGACCTGGTCGTCCTCGTCGCCGGTTTTCACGGTGACCTCGCTGCCGTTCTGGGTTATCTCAGGCTCGCCGGAATTCAGTCCGGTGTCGTTCCCGCTCGTTCCGTTCTCGGCGGCAACGTCTTTCTCAAGTTCCACGTAGCGCGCCGTGATGCCCGCGACGCGACGGGCGATCCTCTCTACTTCGGCGACGGTCCGACCGACGATCTCTTCCATCGTTTCCACCCCGCGCCGGGCTATCTGAGTCAGACGCAGTTCGCGGTCGGGGCCCTCGGGGACGGCCGCCGCCATCGCCTGTACCCATTCTTTGAGTTCGGTCAGTTCGCGTCGCCCGGCTTCGATCAGGGCAGCTGACCGTGTCACCTCGTTGCCCAACTGACGGTCGAGGTCGGCGATTTCGGCGATCCGTCGTGCCTGTCGCTCGGTCTTGGCAGTGTAGTTTTCGGCGGCAGAACCCGACCAGCTGTCGTGGGCGACGGCAGATTCGACTGTGTCGCGGGGTGCTGACCACGCGTTTCCGTTCAGTCTGCTGCCGGTCTCCGGCTGGCCACTGCCATATGTCTGGCGCGCCTGCGACCACGCAGAGTAGAACTGGGCGAGCGCGCTCACATCGGTCCTCCGGACAAAATCTGATTGGTTCACACCATTGTCGAGCACCCTCGGCCCCGCGCGACGCACCAATCTGGGCCGTTGGTCGGAAGTCATCAGCATTTTGACCCGCACCGACTCGAGCGAATAATGCTGCGGTGCCCATGCTGCAGCTCGCCGAGATCCTGTCCACGCTTGACCTGACGGAGACGGGTGAGGGCACCTTCGTCGCAGAGCAGAAGGACAATGCCACTCACCACATCGTGGGCGGGCACATTGCGGCCCAGGCGTTGATCGCAGCCAGCCGCACGGTCGCCCACCGATCGCCGCACAGCCTGCACGTCTACCTCCTGCGCGCCGGTGACGCCCGATACCCGGTGCAGATGGAGGTGAGCACCCTGCGCGACGGTGGTTCGCTGTCCACCCGCCGGGTGATCGGCCGTCAGGGGGACGAGGTGCTGCTCGAAGCTCTTGTCTCGTTCAGCATTCCCATGGCGGCTGCGGACTATCAGCAACCGTTGCCCGCCGTTCCCGAGCCCGACAGCTTGCCTCCGGTCGAGGAACAACTGCAGGCATTTGCCGACGAGGCGCACGGATTCTGGGTGCGTCCGCAGTGGATCGAACGCCGTTACATCGATCCGCCGGCGCGGCTTGCGGTCGAAATGGCCCAGCCTCCGGAGCGAACCCGGATGTGGTGGCGCCCGGCCGAGACGGTCACCGACGATCCGATCATCAACAGCGCGCTGCTGACCTACTTCACCGGCACCGCACTGTTGGAGACCACGGTGACGATGCGGCGGGCCACCCAGGTGAGTGTGTTCTCGGCGCTGATCGACCATGCCATCTGGTTTCACCGCCCGGCTGATTTCACCGATTGGATACTGTCCGACCAGGTTTCACCCAGCGGCATCAACGGGCGCGGTTTGGCCAGCGCCACCCTGTACAACCGGGCGGGTCAACTGGTGTGTTCGTCGACCCAGGAGATGTACTTCGGCCGAGACCGCCACGACTGAGCCACCACGCTCACCGGGTGGACTTGACCACCTGGGCGAAGTTGAACTGCCAGCGTTCGACGATGTGGAAGCCCATGCGTTCGGGCACCCGATAGGCCGGAGCGCGGCCCAGTCGCGGCCCGGGGGCCAACGCGGGACCGGTCTGGCGGCTCGGTGCCGACGGATCGCGCTCGGATATCGTCCACAGCACCGTGCACCGGCGTACCTGGTCGGCGACGCCCCAGATCCCGAGGTGGGCGTCCCACAACCGGTTTCGCTCACGGGCCGGGGCACCCCGGCCGGGATCGACGAGATGGGCATAGGCCGCCGGACGGGCGGCCTTGAGAGGTCGAATCGGTCCCGGCTTCCACGAGGTGGTGTTGTCGAAGATCAGGCAGTCACCGGGAGCGGAGTGCGCCGAGATGACATCGGCGACCTGGCTGAAGTCCATGCCCTCTTTGGCATAGGGACCGCGTTGCCCCACCAGGTAATTCGGTACCGCGGCGACGGCGAACAGCGCCAGCACCGCGGTGATCCACTCCCTGCTTCGCGCCACCCTCACTACGCACACGGCGAGCAGCAGCGCCATCCCCGGCGTGGTGAAACAGAGGTAGCGGGGATAGTAGAGCGGTTGGGCGACAGCTGAATACACCAACAGCGCCGCGGTCGGGACCGTCACCCACGCCGCGGCCAGGGCCACCACAAGCTCGGTACCGCCATCGCCGGGCCGCAGCTTCCTCAGCACCGACGCGGCGATCAACACCACGCCCGCCAGCACGGCGAAGGCCACGCTGTGGTCGAAGTACTGCTCCACGAGAACTTCGCCGAACCAGTGCGCACCGGGCGGCGAGATCCAGCCGACCTGAAAGCTCTGCGAACGACACCACATGGCAAACGGCACCACGAGCGCGACGGCTACCGTGGTCACCACGGCCCATCGGGTGCGGCCACGACGGTCGGACATCATGGCCACGGCTACCGCATGCGGGGCCACCATCAGCACCACGAAGATGTTCAGCACGCTCGAAACCGCCAGCAGCGCACCGTATGACAACCACAACGCGGTACGGTCACGCCGGATGGCCACGATGAGCAGGACTGTCAGCCACCCCGCCGCCAGCGTCGACCAGGAATAGGAACGAGCCTCGATGCCCGCCCACGTGATCCGCGGCAGCATCGCGAAAAGGACGCCGGCACAGACTGATACGGTCCGGCTGCTCAATTGCCGGCCGAGAACCACCACTGCGCCTGCCGCGCCGCCGACCGCCAGGCAGCTGGAGAACCGGGACCAGAACTCGGTGGCCGGGAAGATGGTGAACCAGCCGTGCATGCCCAGGTAGTACAGCCCGTGGACGGCGTCGATGTGGCCGATCAGGTCCCAGAGTTGGGGCACCGACCGAGTGGCCGCCGAAATGGTGGCGGCCTCGTCGAACCAGAGCGAGGGCCGGGCGGCTCCCGCCGCGCACAACACCACGGCGAAGGCCGCCACGGCCAGTGCGTCGAAGCGAACGTCCCCCTGCGTGCGCCGAGCCTTGCCCCCGGCGCGTTCGTTCAGCGATAGATCCACGTCAGCGACGGCCCCCCTCATCCCGATGGCAAACAGTAACCCGAGTCACTTCGAGTCGCTTTCTCCGGCACCGAGATTGCGCCGAGCGCAGGCACCCCAATGAACTGGATCACGCCCGACGGCGAATCGTCCTGGCGACAACGCTGATTCGCCGGGCGTCTGTTACGTCACGGTCAGCATCGATTTCACCGGATCGAGGGTTAACATCAGTGCCGGTATGCGCCGCCCAGAGCTCACAGGGGGCTCAGTTGTCGCCAGGCCGTGCGGGTGTCGTGATTTGCGCCCCTGGTCAGCGGCAACGGGTTACTGTCTCGGGTGGCGTTGCAACTGACAGTGGGAGGGTATTGATGAGCGCGTATCGAACCGTGGTGGTCGGCACGGACGGATCTGATTCGTCATTGCGTGCAGTCGACCGCGCCGGTCAGATTGCCGCCGGCTCGAATGCCAAGCTGATCGTGGCGACCGCCTACTTCCCCCAGAGCGAAGATCAGCGGGCCGCTGATGTGCTCAAGGACGAGGGCTACAAGATGGCCGGCAACGCACCGATCTACGCCATCCTGCGTGAGGCGACGGACCGGGCCAAGGCCGCAGGTGCCACCGACATCGAAGAGCGCCCCGTGGTCGGCGCACCCGTCGATGCGCTCGTCGAGCTGGCCGAGGACGTCAAGGCGGATCTGCTGGTGGTCGGCAACGTCGGTTTGAGCACCATCGCCGGGCGTCTGCTCGGATCGGTGCCCGCGAACGTGGCACGCCGGTCCAAGACCGACGTGCTCATCGTCCACACCAGCTGAGCCGCCCCAGCCGGCTACCAGCCGCGTTCCCGCCACTCTCCGAGATGGGGACGCTCGGCGCCGAGCGTGGTGTCGTCGCCGTGGCCGGGATAGATCACCGTGCGGTCGTCGTAGACGTCGAACACTTTGGCACTGACGTCACCCAGTAGCCGCTCGAAGTCACCCGGTTGCCAGGTCTTGCCGACGCCGCCGGGAAACAAGCAGTCCCCGGTGAACAGGTGCGTCACGCCGTCGGGTGCGGTCAGCGCCAAAGCGACGGATCCCTCGGTGTGCCCCTGTAGGTGGATCACGTCGAACGTGAGATCGCCGATCTGCACGGTGTCCCCGTCGGCCAGGATGCGGTCCGGGGTCACCGGCAGCGGCTCGGCGTCCAGGGAGTGGGCGGCGGTCGGTGCGCCGGTGACCTTTGCCACAGACTCCAGGGCCTGCCAGTGGTCGAAATGCTGGTGGCTGGTCACGATCAACGACACGTCCGGCGCCTGCTGTTCGATCACGTCCAGCAGCGCCTCGGCGTCGTTGGCCGCGTCGATCAGCAGGGTCTTTCCGGTAGAGGTGCAGGTCACCAGGTAGGCGTTGTTATCCATCGGGCCGACCGACACCTTGATGATCGAGGCGTTCGGCAGGGTGCGCCGAGCGGCGGTCCGCGACTCGACGTGACCGGTGTAGGTGTCGTCAACCGTGATGTGAGGGCTGGTCATAGCGTCACCGTAACCGGCTTGTCGGTGGGCGCACATAGCATGGGCGTGAAGTCTGTTTTCGGAAAGGAACCGCGTGGCTGACCGCCTGATCGTCAAGGGTGCCCGCGAGCACAATCTGCGAGGAGTCGACCTCGATCTGCCCCGTGATGCGCTGATTGTGTTCACCGGCCTGTCCGGGTCCGGCAAATCGTCGCTCGCTTTCGACACCATCTTCGCCGAGGGGCAGCGCCGGTACGTCGAGTCTCTGTCGGCGTACGCCCGGCAGTTCCTCGGACAGATGGACAAGCCTGATGTCGACTTCATCGAGGGTCTGTCACCTGCGGTGTCGATCGATCAGAAGTCGACCAACCGCAACCCCCGCTCGACCGTCGGCACCATCACCGAGGTCTACGACTATCTGCGTCTGCTGTACGCCCGCGCCGGCACGCCGCACTGCCCGGTCTGTGGCGAGCGGATCGCCCGGCAGACCCCGCAGCAGATCGTCGACCAGGTCCTGGCCATGGACGAGGGCCTGCGGTTCCAGGTGCTGGCGCCCGTGGTCCGCACCCGCAAGGGCGAGTTCGTCGACCTGTTCGAGAAGCTCAACACGCAGGGCTACAGCCGCGTGCGGGTCGATGGCGTGGTGCATCCGCTGACCGATCCGCCGAAGCTCAAGAAACAGGAGAAGCACGACATCGAGGTGGTCGTCGACCGTCTGACGGTCAAGGCCAGCTCCAAGCAGCGGCTCACCGATTCGGTGGAGACCGCGCTGAACCTGGCCGACGGCATCGTGGTGCTGGAGTTCGTCGACCGCGAGGATGACCATCCGCATCGGGAGCAGCGCTTCTCCGAGAAACTGGCCTGCCCCAATGGCCACCCGCTGGCCGTGGATGACCTGGAACCCCGGTCGTTCTCGTTCAACTCGCCCTACGGCGCCTGCCCGGAGTGCACCGGCCTGGGCATCCGCAAAGAGGTCGACCCGGAACTGGTGATCCCGGACCCGGAGCTCACCCTGGCCGAAGGCGCGATCGCGCCGTGGGCGGTGGGACAGAGCGCCGAGTACTTCACCCGGATGCTGTCCGGCCTCGGTGAGGAGATGGGGTTCGACGTCAACACTCCGTGGAAGAAGCTGCCGGCCAAGGCGCGGCGGGCGATCCTGGAGGGCTGCGACCACCAGGTGCACGTCCGCTACAAGAATCGCTACGGGCGTACCCGGTCCTACTACGCCGATTTCGAGGGCGTGATGGCGTTCCTGCAGCGCCGCATGGAGCAGACCGACTCGGAGCAGATGAAGGAACGCTACGAGGGCTTCATGCGCGACATCCCGTGCCCGGAATGCAACGGCACGCGCCTCAAGCCCGAGATCCTCGCGGTGACGATGGCGGCGGGGGACTTCGGCGCGAAATCCATCGCCGAAGTCGCTGAACTGTCGATCGCGGACTGCGCCGATTTCTTGAATGCACTGACCTTGGGGCATCGCGAGCAGGCCATCGCCGGGCAGGTGCTCAAGGAGATCCAGTCGAGGCTCGGGTTCCTGCTCGACGTCGGGTTGGACTACCTGTCGCTGTCTCGGGCGGCCGCGACGCTGTCCGGTGGGGAGGCACAACGCATCCGGCTGGCCACCCAGATCGGCTCCGGCCTGGTCGGCGTGCTGTACGTGCTCGACGAGCCGTCGATCGGCCTGCACCAGCGCGACAACCGCCGGCTGATCGACACCCTGGTTCGCCTGCGCGACCTGGGCAACACCCTGATCGTCGTCGAGCACGACCTCGACACGATCGCCCATGCCGACTGGGTGGTCGACATCGGCCCGGCAGCCGGTGAGCACGGCGGCCGGATCGTGCACAGCGGCACCTATCAGGATCTGCTGACGAATCCCGAATCCATCACGGGTGCTTACCTTTCCGGTAAGGAGAGCATCGAGGTGCCGGCGATGCGGCGGCCCACCGACAAACGCCGCCAGGTCACCGTGGTGGGTGCGCGGGAGAACAACCTCAAGGAGATCGACGTCGCGTTCCCGCTCGGCGTGCTGACCTCCGTCACCGGTGTCTCCGGCTCGGGTAAGTCGACTCTGGTCAACGACATCCTGGCCGCGGTGATGGCCAACAAGCTCAACGGCGCGCGCCAGGTGCCCGGCCGGCACACCCGTGTCAACGGTCTCGATCAGTTGGACAAGTTGGTCCGCGTCGACCAATCGCCGATCGGCCGCACGCCGCGGTCCAACCCGGCCACCTACACCGGGGTGTTCGACAAGATCCGGTCACTGTTCGCGGCCACCACCGAGGCCAAGGTTCGCGGCTATCAGCCGGGCCGGTTCTCGTTCAACGTAAAGGGCGGCCGGTGCGAGGCCTGCTCGGGTGACGGCACCATCAAGATCGAGATGAACTTCCTGCCCGACGTGTACGTGCCGTGTGAGGTGTGCCAGGGCGCGCGGTACAACCGGGAGACCCTTGAGGTTCATTACAAGGGCAAGACCATCGCCGAGGTGCTCGACATGTCGATCGAAGACGCCACCGAGTTCTTCGAGCCGATCAGCTCGATCCACCGCTACCTCAAGACCCTCGTCGATGTCGGGTTAGGTTACGTGCGGCTGGGACAGCCGGCGCCGACGCTGTCCGGCGGTGAGGCGCAGCGCGTCAAGCTGGCTGCCGAGCTGCAGAAGCGCTCCACCGGGCGCACGGTGTACATCCTCGACGAACCCACCACCGGCCTGCATTTCGAGGACATCCGCAAACTGCTCAAGGTGATCAACGGGCTTGTCGACAAAGGCAATACGGTGATCGTGATCGAGCACAACCTCGACGTGATCAAGACCTCGGACTGGATTGTCGACATGGGTCCCGAAGGCGGGGCCGGCGGCGGCACCGTCGTCGCCCAGGGCACGCCGGAGGACGTCGCGGCGGACCCGGCCAGCTACACCGGAAAATTCCTGGCCGAGCTGATCGATGTGCCGGCACCGAAAGCCAAGCGGCGCAAGGTCAGCGCCTAGACCGGCCGCTTCGACAAGGGCGACGGGAACCGCGGGCTGACGCGTACCCCGGCCAGCCAGTCGGTGAGTGCGTCGGCGCGCTCCTGCAGCGCCCGGGTGCCGTCGCGTCCGATCTCTTCCAGCAGATGAAGCTGGATGCGTCCGTCGGCGTCTTGGCCCCAACCGCCGACGATCCGCCCGTTCCACCATGCGGTGGGGCCGGCGTTGCCGTTGCGGTCGAACACCTGGCCGCGGTGCTCCCCGAGGTACCAATCCCGGTCGAACCACCCCATGGTGGTGACGTCCAGGCCCGGGAGCAGCGCCGCCCAGGGCTCAGCCTCGGGTTCGACGTCGAGATCGTCGGGCAGCACATAGCCCGGGGCGCCGTCCAGATCCACCTCGACGGCACCGATATCGTTTAGGGCGTGCCGGGCCCAGGTCAGGGTGTTTCCGAACCACCATTTGACGTCGGTCACCGTCGCCGGGCCAAACATCCGTAACCAGGTGCGGACCAGTTCGGCGCGGGCATGACCGGGTTGCGCAGCGGGCAACGGCGCCCCGAGCCAGTCGGCGGTGAGCGTCCATCGGGGCCGTGAGGTGTTCCAGCCGCCGTCATTGGGACCACGCACGATTTCACCGCGGACCCCGAGAACTGTCAGAACCCTTGGCCCCAACGGGGTTTCGCCGCCCCAGCGTTTGCCGGGCGCGGGGTCGTGGCGGCCGGCCAACTCCGGCAGCGCGGCGCGCAGGTCCTTGGCGCTGGTGGGGCCATTCTGTTCGAGGTGGTCGAGCACCGCCGCGCATGCGGTGTCCAGCCATGTGCGGCCATCCGGTGCGACACCGGCCATCTCCACATCACCGCTGAGTTTGCGCTGTTCGTTGCCGGCCACCCGATCACTGGCAGCGGCCTGCACCAGCGCCAGGTCCTCGGCGCGCACGATCCACAATGTGCGTCGCATCGCCAGATGTTTGACCACCGAGCGCTTTTCGTAGAGTGCCGTGTCCAGATCTGGTACACCGAACGCGGGCATCCGCGCCCACAGTGACAGGTACGGGGTCGACGGGTCGGTCGCGTGTAGACCGACGAAGGCGGCCGTTGCGGCATCGATCGACTCGGCCGGCCGGCTCAGGAAATGGCGCCGGGCCAACCGCGCGCGACGCTCCGCCAAGGTGAATGAGCGCACGGGTCAGGCGTCGCCCTGCTCGTGCATCGACTCACGGATCTTCTGCAACCGCTCGGCCGCCGCCTGCTGACGCTTCTCGTACTGCTCCTCGACCGAACGGCCCTCAGGTGTCTCGGCCGCCAGCTCCGAGGCGCCCAATGCGGTGCCGAATCGGGTCTCGATTTTCTCCCGCACGGCGTCGAACGTCGGCACCCCGGCCGGTGTGTAACCGGTCTCGGTTTCCTGCGGCACCTCCGGCTGCGTGGGTTCCTTGCTCACAACACCCACGGTACCTGGGCGAACCGACATTTCTTGGGATCGGTAGCGATCGGTCCGATCTTGACTCAAGACACGACGGAGCCAACGGGGCGACGCGAAAGAAGCGAAGGGGAAGCACATGAATCGAGTCATCGCAGCCGCCATGGGAATGCTGGCCACCGGTGCGGTGCTGGTCGGCTGCTCGGACGAGAAGCCGACGGACACATCCGAGAAGCCTGCCGCCGCGGCAGACCAATCCGCCGGTGACGCGAAGGTCAGCAGCGGAGGCACCACCGTGGTGAAGGTGGACGGCAAGGACCTGGCCGGGCTCGACCTCAACTCCGTCACCTGCGTCAAGCAGGGCGGCAAGATCAACGTGGGCAGCGCCGCGATCGGCGGGCAGCAGGGCCTGGGGGTGGTGATGACCGACGAGGCCACTCCGAAGGTCGAATCGTTGGGCCTCGTCTACGACGGCAGCGCGCTCGCGGTCAGCGAGGCCATGGGCGCCAAGGTCGGCTCGGCAGAGGTCACGGTGGACGGTGACACCTACACCATCACCGGCGAGGCCTCGGGCGCGGACATGGCCAACCCGATGGCCGGGATGATCAACAAGCCGTTCACCATCACGGTGAGCTGCAGCTGAACCATCCGGAAACCGCCGACAGCGGCGGGCGTCTCGTCGACGCCCGCCGCTTTCCTATGATGCGTGGTGTGACGATCGTGGAGGAGCTGGGCCGCGCCCGTCACCTCGCGTTGGCCGCCCACGAGCAAGCCGCACACGATCTGTTGGCGGCGCTCATGCCCCGCATCGAAGAGGCCGACCGCGACGACTTCGCCCTCGAGGCGCTCGCCCAACTCAGCGAGATGTACCTCGTGCGCAGCGCCTATGACGGTGCGGCCGAAGGCATTCAACGCATCGATGACTGCCTGGCCATCTACAGCGCGATCCGGGCCGGAACCATGCCGGAAGCGGCAGACCAAGTCAGCCTGTCCGATGCCGAGGTCGACCGGATGATCTGCCGCTACGGCCGGCGCGCCGAATTCCTGCGAGCCGGGCTGGCGGCGGCGCGAGGCGAACACGAGCAGGCCGCGGCGCATCTACAGACCTTGACCGAAATGGCGCCCGGGCCATCGGATCTCGACGACGAACACCGGCGCTTGGTGTGCCGCGCCCGCATCCTGGTTGCCGACGGTCTGTGTGACGACGATCTGTACGCCGCATCGGCCCCACTGTGGGATGCGGTCACCGAATCGTTGAACGCCGTCGCTGCGTCGGGTGTCGACGACGCCGAGGACGATCACCTGTTCGTCACCGGCGCCCTCGGTTACGGCCGCTTCTGTGTGGAATCCGGACGGCTCGACGAAGCCCAGCCGTGGCTTCGCCGGGCCGCCGCGCGGGCCGAGGCCCGCGGCTGGGCGCTGTCGCGGGCCCGGGCCCAACTGGAACAGGCCGCGGCCTGCTGGACGGCCGCCGAATACAGCGACACCCAGGACCTGGTCACCGAGGCCTACCCGGTGATCGCCGAGCATGCCAGGGCCCACGACGTTTCTCGAAGCTGGCTGTACTTCGGCCTGATCCGGTTGGGGGTCGGCGCGCTGCGCGAGGCCGACCAGTGCTGGGAGTATGCCGAGCGGCACTGGCGGGAGTTGGGCAAACCCCAACATATCCATCGGATCCTGTTGCAGCGCAGTTGGATCTCGGTGTTCCGCGGGGCTTTCGACGACGCCGCGGCGATGGTGGCCGAGGCCCGTGAACTGCTGGACTCCGCACCGCGGCACAGCTGGTTGCAGTACGCCCGGCTCGACGCCCACCTAGGCAACATCTGGCGGGCCCGGGCGCTGGCCGAGATGGGGTTCGACGGCCTGGGCCGCCCGGACCAGAGCTGGGAAGAGGTCGAGGCCACCCACGCTTCCGGCAAGGGGGTGTTCAACTGCCGGCCCGGCAGCAAGAAGTACCGCAGCGGCATGGCGATGTTGGAGCGGGCCGCTGATCTCAAGGTGCCCGCGGCGCTCGCGGTGGACTCAGTGCGCTACACGATCGTCGACGCCGGCGCCCGGATGCGTTGGGCCAGTTGCGTCTCGGCGCCGATGCTGGCCGGCGCATTCGCCGTGGCCTGGGAGTGGGACAACGCCGAACTGGTCTCCGAGCTGGTCGAATACCACAGCGCCAGAGGGACCTTCAGCTCCGAACCGACTGCGCAGCAGGCGGCCGACTGGGCCGACACGGCCACCGCGCCGGTCCCGTTGGAGGCGGAACTGGTCCCTGAACTGGCGGTGGCGGCGGCAGCGCCCGCGCCTGGTACGGGAGGGCTGACCAGGCTGGGCCCGCTGCCGCCGCTGCGCATGGACCCGCAGGCCGCCCCGATCCTGACTCGATACCGCGAACTGGCCTGGGAGCGCTATGGCCGGACCGTCACCTCGCCGGAGCCGGAATGGACGACCTGGCCATGACCGCAACCCTGGTGCTGCGCTTCGCCGATGTCGGTATCGTGACCTACGCCAGCCTGCGCGTGGTGGGAGAGCCTGCCCGATCGGTCACCTGGGTGCTCGAAGAACCGGAACTGCAGACGCTCTACGACGCGCTGGACCTGGCGCTACCTGACCCTCGCGACACGGAATCCCCGGCCGACGCCATCGAAAGATCGCTCACTGCAGGGCCTTTCGCTGACCCGAAGAGCGAGCTGAAGTGGGCCGGCGATCTGGGGGCCCGGCTGATCGGGAGGGACGCCTGGAACCTGCTGGCCGACTACGTGGCCTCCCCGCGCGCCGCATTGTTCATCACCCCGAGTCCGAAACTGGCCCGGGTACCCTGGGGTCAGCTGGTCATGCCCGACCGCCATCGATTCCGGTTGATGGAGCTGGTCGATGTGCTGATGGCGGTGCCGCCCAATATCGTGCACGCACCCCGCAGCACCGCCAACTGGTCGGCGCGGCGAGAGGAGCCCGCGGCGCTGGTCCTCGACCCGCGGATTCCCGGACAGCGTCCCGATTCGGCCTTTGGCTCGGTACTGGGCCGTCCCTCACCCGAGACCGCGCTGGCGCGCCATTTCGCGCCGCTGGTGGAAACCGGCCGGGTGCGGCCCGACGTGACCGCGTCCGTAGAACTGTTCCGGCGCACCGATATCGACCGGCACTGGCTGGCGACGGTCTGTGCCGACACCCCGTCCCGGCTCCTCTATGTCGGACACGCCAGCGCCGCCGAGGGCGGTGTCGGACATGCTGACCGGGCGGCGCTGCACCTCGCCGAAGACCGCGCCCTGAGTGCGGCCGACATCATCGCCGCCGGGCTTGCGGTCCCCCCGCGTGTGGCGCTGCTGGCCTGTGCGTCCGGCGGAGACTACCGGTTCGACGAGGCCACGGGCCTGGTGGCGGCGATGGTTCTGGGCGGGGCCCAGCTGGTCACCGCGACGCTGTGGCCACTGCCCACCACGGCCGGATACCGCCGGTTCGTCTCGGGTGCAACGGATCCGGAGCACGATCCGATGGGGGAGACGGTGGTCGGTGTGGACCTGGCCCACCGCGAGGACGAGGCGGGACGCGCCGTCAACCGTTGGCAGCGCGCCCAGATGCGGCGTTGGCGTGAGGGGGATCTCCGTGCCAGTCCGCTCTATTGGGCTGCGCTGGCCACGTTCACCGTCGACGGCGCCCGCTGATCAGGCCGGTCGATCACACCGGCGCAACGCAGACCGCGACGGTGCATTCATCCCCGGGCCGGTAATACGCGTCGACCACGCTGCCCGGTGACAGCTTCGGCAGCGCCGAGACCGGAATCAGCGTCCGCTGCCGCACCGGGAACTGGCCTCCACCACACCGGCTGACCATCAGGTCGAGCTCGACCTCGTGGTGGTCCTCGCAGATCGTCCCGGTGGTGCGCATCCCGGTGACGATCCCGCGGGACCGGGTGCCGGTGCGGATCAAGGCGAGCTGAGCGGCAGTCATCAGGCCCTTGCGGATCAGCATGTGGTCGAATTCGGCTGCCAGCTCGGCGAGTGTGGCCAGACGCTCGTCGGTCTCGTCGTCCGTCGTGCGACAACGCGTGCGGGGCGCGGCGGTCAACGCGGCGCCGAGGGCGCCGCCGCACAGTAACCACAGGACGGTGAGCAGCACGGCGTCGGTCATCTCATCAGGCTGCGGCCGACCGGCGGCTACCGAACCCAACTTCGGCCCCTCTATCGTGGGATCGGTGAGCATCGGGTCCGAGACGGCGGGGGCGCAGGCCGCCGCGAATCGGGGCCTGAACCTGCCGGCACCGCGCCGCGCCGTGATCGACCGGGCCTGGCGTGCACTCGGCCCGGGAGTCGAGGTGTTCAGCGCCGGCGACGGCGGACCGCTGCGCCGGACCGTCAAACGCATCATCGATCCACTGGTGCTCCGGCTGCGCAGCAACACGCACTTCTCGGCACCGGTGCTGGCGCCGGAGACAGCCGCCGAGCTGCATGAGCAGATGATGCGCTGCGCACCGCAATTGCGTGCTGCCGCAGCGTGGTTCACCGAGCTCAAAGCACAGCGCCGACGGTTGCGCATCACCAGCGGCAACGCTCAAGAGTTGTACTTCCCGGTGTGTTTCGAACTTGCGGTGACCCGTGGTGCCCCGGCATCCGACAAAGGCGAGGTGGCCGCCGAGGTGCTGGCCGAGCTGCATCACGGCCGGGACCGGACCGCCATCGAGTCGCTCAACCGGTACGTGGCCGACCCGCGGGTTCTCGATCGGTTGCGTCGCCAGTTGGAGCGCAGCTGGGATGACGTCGTCGCCTCCGATGCCATCACCGACCCGTTCTTCGCCGGGCTGGCGACCGTGCTGGGCCCTGCCGACAGCCACCGCGCCGAGGCCGCCCGGCAGCGGGTGTGGTCGGCGCTGGTGGCCGACGCCACCCCGTACAACCTCGGCGCGCGGGCGCGACGGCCCGACCCGGAACTGCCGTTCTCGATCGTCGAGGCAGGGTTGAGTTCGGCACTGCCGCAACGGCCCCCGGCGATCACCGGTCCGGCCAAAAGCGACCGCCCGCTGGACCGCAGCGTGGTGGACCGGGTGCGGGCCACCTTGCGGCGGGCACTGGACCGCGACGAACTGCCCGACATCCCGTTGCTGTGCGACGAGGAGGTGGACCGGGCCTGCGCACCGTGGGGTCTGCTCGCCGAGGACAAACAGGCCGGCCTGCTGGCCGGAATCGAAGTCGCCCGGGATCTTCATCCGCTCGACGCCGCGAGGACGGGACGTTACCAACTGTCGGCTCGTATCCAGGCCCGGCTGGCCAAGGAGGCCTACGTGTTGCACGCGCGTCGCTATGCGTCCGAGGGCGGGCCCATCCATCCTCGCCAACGGCAGGTCCTCGCGGATCTGACGGGCTTCGCCCGGCCCTATCTGAGCCGGCTCTGGGCACGTCTGCATGGCCGCGACGTGTGGCAGGAATCCTGTGCGGATGTCGACGAGTTTCGGTCACTGCTGGAAGGGGTGGCCAGATCGGTCAGCCTCGACCATCGACAGCAGATCAAATCGATGCTGGAAACGCAGGTGGCACCGTGAGATTGGTTGCCGACGGCGGTCTGTGGAGCACCGGTCCGCTGAACCTCCCAGCACCGTTGGTCGCCGTCCTCGAAGTCAGCGGCGCCGTGCTGTCGTGGGCGGTCGACGGTGACGCCACCGACCCGCCGTCGATCACATTCACCGACCCGGCCCGCGCGGACTGGCTGTGGCGCGTGCTCGGCGAGGCCGGCCATGTCGCCGTCCTGGAGACCGTGCGTCATCGGGAACCGGGGGAACCGGTCGACCTGCCCGGTGTCGACGCGCTACCGGGTGCCACGAATGCGTTGCGGCGGTTGGCCTTTGGGCACTGGCTTCGGCGATGGTGGCCGGCCAGCGACCGCGACGGCATCGCGACGCTGGATCGCTGCCTACTCGACGCCGAGGTGGCCCTGCTGACGGTAGCGGCCGAGGAATACTTCACCGACGACACCCTGGATTCCGATGCCGCCGGGCTCTTGGCCCCCCAGCTGACGGCACTGAACATCCGTGCCGCAGAAGGAGACCCGAGGGTGGTGGCGCTGATCGACGACTGCCGCGAGCTGGCCGCCGACATCGGGCTGGATTGGCCAGATGTCACCGAGGCCACACCTCGGCGCGATGACTTTGCGTTGGCCGCCGGCCGCGGCGAACCATCGCCTGTGGCAGACCGGATCGCCGGCGGCGTGGCGTCGGTCGAATGGGCGGCGGTGCCGCCGGGCATGTTCGACGCCGCCGAGAACACGATCGAGTGGTCGGTGAACGCCGGTGCCGAGGCGGTGGTGCAGGTCGCGCTCGCCGGCCCGGATTCTCCGTCGGGCATCGCGGTGCAACTGCACGGTGGCGGCCCCGTCGGCTCCGGGGTTCTCGACGCCGCCGGCCGCGCCGTGCTGCCGTTACACGATCCGAATGGTCAGCGTCTCAATGAGACTCAGGTATGGAACCAGGACTGGTCACAGACCACCGCGCGGGTTGGCGCGGTACACGTGGCGGAATCGGCCGAGACCCGGCACCGGGTGCGCGCGCTGGCCCGGGCCAGGCTTGCGGCGCCGCCCGAGGACGCCTTTCTGGCCGAGGTGTTCGCGGCCGAATCCGACTACTGAGCCCCTACTTCGCCGCGGTCTGGATGAAGGTCGGTGAGGTCGACGACTGTGGTAGTCCGACCGCCGGTACCTCTGGAGTGTCGATGGCGCCGGCCAGCCACGGCAGGGCCATGGCGAACGCGTGGCTGGCGAACGGCCAGTCGTGGGTGCCCTGTTGGGTCACCACCGCGCACGCGATGCCGTGCTTCGACCCGAGCGCACACAAGGCGTTGGCCGCCTTGGCCTGATCGTTGACCTGGCTGCCGGGTTTGCCGGCCGAGGACGTGTCGTTGACGTCGAACCAGCCCGCTGTCTGCGAGTACTGGCCGTGCCGGTTGATCACCGTGGCCGGGTCGAAGGCGTCCCACGCCGCGGCGTTCCCGCCGAACAACCGGTCGATCGTCTGCGCCTTGGTTCCGGAGTTCGGGCCGATGTCACCGGCGATGTCGACGAACGCGCTGAACAACTCGGGATGCATGACGGCCAGATCCACCGCGCACGTGCCGCCCATCGACCAGCCCACGATGCCCCAGTTGGCGGACGCTGGACTGACCCCGTAATGGCTGTTCAGGTACGGCACAACGTCTTTGGTGAGGTGATCGGCCGAGTTGCCGCGTTTGCCGTTGACGCATTCGGTGTCGTTGTTGAAGGTGCCGCCGGGGTCGACGAACGCCAGAACCGGGGCGTAGCCGTGGTGGGCGGCGGCGAAGTCGTCCATGGTCTTGATCACGTTGCCGGCCCGCATCCAGTCGGCCGGGGTGTTGAACTCACCGCCGATCATCATCACCGTCGGCAGATGCGGAGCGGGGTTGGCGGCGAACCACGCCGGCGGCAGGTAGACATACTCGCCTCGGTGCCGGAAACCCGATGCGGTGCTGGGAATCTCGACTGGGACCACGGTGCCCCTGGCCGGCACCCGGCCTTGACGCTGCATGGCGGTCACGGTCACCTGATCGGTCTGATCGGGCAGCGGACCGGCGGTCAACTGGTTCCACGCGGTCTGCACCCACGGGAAGTAACCCACCCAGAGGTTGACTGCCAAGGCCACGCACAGCAACGTCAACGGCACCGCCAGCACCGCGCTGCCGCGGCGCCACCATCGGCTGCCGCGCCAGCCGGCGAGCAGGATCACCACGGCCGCACCGGCCAATCCGATCCACACCCACAGGGACCGTGGTGCGGGATTGCCGGCCAGTCCCTCAGACTCGATGTACCAGTTGGTGCCCGCCACCAGAACGCCACCGACCGCGGCCGCCAACGGCAACCAGATCAGCGCCCAACGGCGGGTGCGATAGCCGATCGCGGCGATCAGCACCACGGCGGTGACGGCTTGGACACTGGTCGGGACCCAGCCGTGCATCAACGACAGGTGGTGGGTGAACGTCACAGCAATATCGTCGTCGCCGATTCTTGTGATCGGCTGTGAAGTACCTGCTAACGCGGCTTTGCCAGCGGGAACGGCAAGGTTTCGCGGATGCTGCGTCCGGTGATCATCATGACCACGCGGTCCACGCCCATGCCAAGGCCTCCCGTCGGCGGCATCGCATACTCCATGGCCTGGAGGAAGTCCTCGTCGAGTTCCATCGCCTCAGGGTCGCCCCCGGCGGCCAGCAACGACTGCTCTTGCAATCGGCGGCGCTGTTCGACCGGGTCGGTCAGCTCGCTGTAGGCGGTCCCGAGCTCCACACCCCAGGCCACCAGATCCCAGCGCTCGGCGACGCCGGGGATGCTGCGGTGCGGCCGGGTCAACGGCGATACCGAGGTGGGGAAGTCCTTGTAGAAGGTGGGTTCGGTGGTGCGGTCCTCGACCAGGTGCTCGTACATCTCCAGCACCACCGCGCCGGCGTCCCAGTGGGTCAGGTAGGGGATGCGGGCCGAATCGCACAGCCGACGCAGCGTGGCCAGGTCGGTGTCGACGGTGATGTGCTCGCCGAGGGCCTCCGAGACGGCGTCGTGCACGGTCTTGACGGCCCAGGTGCCGGAGATGTCGACCGGCTCGAGTACACCGTCGGCCCGTGGCCGTTGGAAGACCTGGGCGCCGTTGGCTGCCGCCGCCGCGTTCTGGATCAGCTCACGGCAGCCGTCGATCCACACGGTGTAGTCGGCGTGCGCCTGGTAGGCCTCCAACAGGGTGAACTCGGGGTTGTGGCTGAAGTCGACGCCCTCGTTGCGGAACGCACGGCCCAGTTCGAAGACGCGCTCGACGCCACCCACGCACAGCCGCTTGAGGTAGAGCTCCGGGGCGATCCGCAGATACAGGTCCAGGTCGTAGGCGTTGATGTGGGTCAGGAACGGCCGGGCGTTGGCCCCGCCGTGGATCTGCTGCAGGATCGGCGTCTCGACCTCCAGGAAACCCTTGGCGTACAACGTTTCCCGGATGGCGTGCAGGGCGCCGCTGCGGGCCCGGATCAGCTCACGAGCCTCGGTGTTGACCGCGAGGTCGACGTAGCGGGCCCGGACACGGGCCTCCTGGTCGGTCAGGCCCTTCCACTTGTCGGGCAGCGGGCGCAGGCACTTGCCGATCAGCCGCCAGCCATCCACCAACAGCGAGTGAGTGCCGGTGCGGCTGCGGCCCATCGCGCCGCTCACCTCGATCAGATCGCCCAGATCGATGGTCGAGGTGAAATCGGCGGTCGTGGCGCTGCTGAGCCGGCCGTTGTCGAGTAGCAGCTGAACTTCGCCCGACCAGTCGCGTAGTTCGGCGAAGAGCACCCCGCCGTAATCGCGAACCCGCAGGATCCGCCCGGCCACGGTGACACCGGTACCGTCCGCCGAGTCCAGGGCGGCTGCGACCGTGTGGCTGGGGGCCTGCCCCACCGGGTAGGCGTCCACACCGCCGGCCTGCAACTGGCGCAGTTTGGCCATCCGCACGCGGACCTGCTCGGGCAGTCGGGGCTGACCATTGCCGTCGGCAGCCTCCGTCGCCAGTCCACTGAGGTCCGGGGCGCTGCCGTCGTGGTGCAACCGGCCGGATTGCAGTAGACCCGCCGGGGCCGCGACATGGTCCCCGGTGTGCTGACGATTGCGCCGTGAGAACGGCAGCACCAGAAAGCCTTCGGCGATGACGGAGGCCACCCCGACCCGCGGGATCAGCCGGGCGTCCTCATAGCAGGCGTAGCGGGGTACCCATTCGGGTTGGTACTTCATGTTCGAGCGGTACAGCGTCTCCAACTGCCACCAGCGGGAGAAGAACACCAGCAGGGCCCGCCAGAGCCGGGCCACCGGACCCGCGCCCAGCTGTGCGCCCTGCTGGAACGCCGATCGGAACATCGCGAAGTTCAACGAAATGCGGCTGATCCCAAACCCTTCGGACTGCAGGCACAGTTCGCTGACCATCAGTTCGATGGTGCCGTTGGGTGATTGGGGGGAGCGGCGCATGACGTCGAGCGAGACGCCGTTGGTCCCCCACGGTACGAGGGAGAGCAAGGCCACCACGTTCTCGGCGTCCCCGTCGGCCTGCACTGCCTCGACCAACAGGCAGTCACCGTCGGCGGGATCGCCGAGCCGGCCCAGTGCCATCGAGAACCCGCGTTCGGTCTCGGTGTCGCGCCACGCGTCGGCCCGCTCGATGACCTCGGCCATCGCTGCTTCGTCGAGCTCGCGGTGGCGGCGGATCCGTACCGAGGTGCCGGCCCGCCGCGCCCGGGTGACGGCCTGACGTACGGCGCGCATGTCGGGCCCGGACAACCGGAAGTTGTCCGGGTACAGGATCGCCTCGTCTCCGAGTTGCAGCGCGTTCAGACCGGCCGCCCGGAACGCCTCGGCGGCAGCCGAACTGGCGCCCATCACCCCTGGCGCCCAGCCGTAGGTCTGGCACAACTGCAACCAGGCGGCAATGGCGTGCGGCCACGCCTTCGGGTCGCCCACCGGGTCGCCACTGGCCAGACAGACGCCGACCTCGACGCGGTAGGTGATCGCGGCGCGTCCGTTGGGGGCGAACACCACCGACTTGTCGCGGCGGGTGGCGAAGTAGCCCAACGAATCGTTCTTGCCGTAGAGCTCGAGCAGACCCCGGATTGCCGATTCGTCCTCGCCGGTGAGCGCATTGGACGCGCGCTGGGACTGGAACAGCACCACCGCGGCCGCCATCAACGCCAGGGCACCGAACAAACCGAAGATGGCGTTGAGGAACGGGTGGGAGTACCCCTCGAACACATCGGTCGGAACCGTGGCGAAGCCGCTGACCCGGTTGACCGCGTACAGCAGCCGCCAGTCCGGCGGCAGCGTGCCGGGGAACAACTCCAGCAGCCCCCAGGCGGCCAGGATGCCGACCGCCATTCCCGCGATCAACACCACGGCCGATTTGACCAGTGCGCCCCGGCGCACCTTGGCCCAGAACTCGTTGCGGGCCAACACCAGGAGCGCGATCGCGGCCACGTGGAAGACCAACCCGATGACCTCGCCGACGTCTTCGGCGACTGGGTCGCCGCCGGTGGCGAGATCGCCGACGTTCCAGCCGATCGCTCCGACGAAGTACAGCACCAGGATCCACCAGGCGATCCGCTTGCGCGCGGCCAGCGCCGCGGCCAACAGCGCCAGCACGAATGCCCAGGAGAAGCTGGTGTCGGGGAAGTTGAAGATGTAGTCGTTGACGAATTCTCGCGGTACCTGGATCAACCAGCGCACCGTCTGGGACACGCTGGCGATCAGCGACAGCGTCGCGATGATCCCGACGGTCCAGCCGGCGGCCGTGGGGACCCAGGAGAACCTCGACACCGGCTGCGTCGGGGTCCGGTGCCCGCGATTGAGAACGGTCATACGCCCGGAGAATAGGCGGTCAACCCGTCAATTGGGCTGAGCGCGCGCACAGACGCTGCCCGGGCGGGTTACCAGACCGGCCCGGTGTACTTCTCGCCCGGTCCTTTGCCCGGCTCTTCGGGCGCCACGCTGGCTTCCCGGAACGCCAGCTGCAGGCTCTTGAGGCCGTCGCGCACCGGACCCGCGTGGGGTCCCAGAAATTCGGCCGAGGCGGTCACCAACCCGGCCAGTGCGGTGATGAGGCGGCGGGCCTCGTCGAGGTCGCGGTGCGGGCTATCCTCGGGGTCCTCGGCGGACAGACCGATCTTCTCCGCCGCGGCGCTCATCAACATGACCGCCGCCCGGGTGATCACTTCGACGGCGGGAATCTCGGCCAGGTCACGCACGACCTGCGACGTCGCGTCGTCGGGCGTTTCAGTTGGATCGGTCATGCCTGCTAGACTGTCATGCGCGACCGTCCCGGCACATGTCAGGGACAGCAAGTGGAGTCCCACTCCCACCGTTGGCCACAAGGTACAACGGTCCGGTCGCCGGTGTCCTCGGGCACCGGTTCTGCGTTCCACCATGGTGACGCAGGCGGCGCAAGCCGTGATCGGTCGGCATTGGGCCCTGCTTCGAGCAGGGCTTTTCTGTTCTACGGGCAGAAGTGCAGATGGGCGGGTCTCCTCAGCAGACCCAACATAGGAGGCCCCATCAGCACTGAGACCCGCGTCAACGAGCGCATTCGTGTACCAGAAGTCCGCCTGATCGGACCAGGCGGCGAGCAGGTAGGCATTGTGCGCATCGAAGACGCTCTCCGCGTCGCCGCGGATGCCGATCTCGACCTTGTCGAAGTAGCTCCCAACGCCAGACCGCCGGTCTGCAAGATCATGGACTACGGCAAGTTCAAGTACGAGACGGCTCTCAAGGAGCGCGAGTCTCGCAAAAACCAGCAGCAGACCGTCGTCAAGGAACAGAAGCTGCGTCCCAAGATCGACGATCACGACTACGAGACGAAGAAGGGCCATGTGGTCCGCTTCCTCGAAGCCGGATCCAAGGTCAAGGTGACCATCATGTTCCGTGGTCGTGAGCAGTCCCGGCCCGAACTCGGGTACCGGTTGTTGCAACGGTTGGGCGCAGACGTGGCCGAATACGGCTTCGTCGAGACGTCCGCCAAGCAGGACGGCCGCAACATGACGATGGTGCTGGCCCCGCACCGCGGCGCGAAGACTCGCGCCAAGGCGGCGGAGCAGGCCGAGCGCCCGGGCGGGCAGCAGGCCGACACCCAAGAACCAGACGTCACGTAGAGCTAGTTTCACAAGAGAACTGAGGATTCATGCCCAAGGCGAAGACCCACAGCGGTGCCTCCAAGCGGTTCCGCAAGACCGGGACCGGAAAGATCGTGCGGCAGAAGGCGAACCGTCGCCACTTGCTGGAGCACAAGCCCACCAAGCGCACCCGCCGGCTCGACGGCCGCACCGTGGTGGCAGCCAACGACACCAAGCGTGTCAACAAGTTGCTCAACGGCTAGACCTGCCGCTCCCTGTACCGACCGAGAATAGGAACATCCCATGGCACGCGTGAAGCGCGCACTCAACGCCCAGAAGAAGCGGCGTACCGTACTCAAGGCCTCGAAGGGCTACCGCGGTCAGCGGTCGCGGCTCTACCGCAAGGCCAAGGAGCAGCAGCTCCACTCGCTGACCTACGCCTACCGCGACCGTCGCGCCCGCAAAGGTGAGTTCCGCAAGCTGTGGATCTCGCGCATCAACGCCGCGGCCCGCGCCAACGACATCACCTACAACCGCCTGATCCAGGGGTTGAAGGCCGCCGGTGTCGAGGTCGACCGCAAGAACCTGGCCGAGATCGCCGTGAGTGACGCCGCCGCGTTCACCGCGCTGGTCGAGGTTGCCAAGGCCGCGCTCCCCGAGGATGTCAATGCGCCCTCCGGAGAGGCCGCCTGACGCTCACCGAGCGTTCTGCCCGGGTGGTGGCTGCGGTCAAACTGCAGCGCCACATCGGGCGCCGCCGCGCCGCACGTTTCCTTGCCGAGGGTCCCAACCTCGTCGAGGCCGCGTTGCGGCGCGGACTTGTTTCCGAGGTGTTCGCGACCGAGGCCGCGCTGGACCGGTTCGGTGCGCTGCTGGCCGACGCTCCGGTGCAGTTGGTCACCGAGCGTGCGGCGAAAGCCTTGTCCGACACCGTGACTCCGGTCGGCCTGGTGGCCGTGTGCCGGCTGCCCGAGATCACCCTCGACGAGGTGCTGGCTGCCGCACCCCGGTTGGTCGCGGTGCCCGTGCAGATCTCGGAACCGGGCAACGCCGGTACCTTGATCCGCACCGCCGACGCGATGGGTGCCGATGCGGTGGTGCTGGCCGGCAACAGCGTCGACCCCTACAACAGCAAGTGCCTGCGGGCGTCGGCCGGCAGCATCTTCTCACTGCCGGTGATCAGTGCGCCCGACGAGGCGGCCGTGGTGGCGCAGCTGCAGGCCGCCGGGTTACAGGTGCTGGCCACCACGATCGACGGCGAGGCCAGCCTCGATCACGTCGACCTCACGCCGCCCACGGCCTGGCTGTTCGGCCCCGAAGCCCACGGCCTGCCAATCGAATTGGCCACCGCGGCCGATCATCGGGTGCACATTCCGATGCCCGGGCAGTCCGAAAGCCTCAACATCGCCTCGGCCGCGTCGATCTGCCTGTATGAGAGCGCGCGCGCCCACCGCGCCAACTAGCCCGACGGGTTGGCGCCGCGTCTGAAGCGCTGTGGCGATTTTCGGCCCGGTTTTCCGCCACAGCGCTTCACGCGTGGAGCAATACGGTCGGTTTAAGGTCGAGCCATGTGCCAATACTGCGGATGCCGGGACATGCCGCTGCTGCGGGATTACATCGCCGAACATGAACGGTCCGTCGACCATGGCCGCGAAGCCGTACGCGCCCTGGACCGCGGTGAACTGGACGTGGCCGCACAGCGTCTGACGGCGATGTTCGACGAGTTGCGCGCCCACTGGGAGGGCGAGGAGAACGGACTGTTCGCGGTGATGCACTCCGACGAGCTCTATGCCCAGCACATCGACCCGCTGGTGGCCGAACATCGCGAGCTGGCCGCATTTCTCGAGGTCGTCGATCTGACCGACCCCGACCACCAGGCGCGGGTTCGGGCGGAGATCGAGGAGCTCTACGTCCACATCGCCAAAGAAGAAGACGGGCTGTTTCCGGCGGCGCTCACCGCGCTCGACGGTGACGACTGGGATGCCGCGATGGCCGGGTGGCGCGCGGCGCACCCGGGTCGCGAAATGATCCAGGGACAGCCCTAACTGAGCAGACCCCGCGCCACGTGGGTGATCTGTACCTCGTTGCTGCCGGCATAGATCATCAGTGACTTGGCGTCGCGGGCCAGCTGTTCCACTCGGTACTCGGTCATGTAGCCGTTGCCGCCGAACAGCTGCACGGCTTCCATCGCCACGTCGGTGGCGGCCTGCGAGCAGTACCACTTGATCGCCGACGCCTCGGCCAACGAGATCGGCGCCCCTTTCTCAGCCGATTCGATGACGCGGAACAGCATGTTGCGCACGTTCATCCGGGCCACTTCCATGTTGGCAAGCTTGAGCTGAATCAGCTGGAACTGGCTGATCTCCTGGCCCCACAGGGTGCGGTTCTTGGCGTAGTCCACGCTCAGGCGCAGGCATTCCTCGATCACGCCGAGTGCCATTGCGGCCACCCCGATGCGTTCGGCCGAGAAGTTCGACCGCGCGCTGGCCCGGCCTTCGTCGGCTCCGTCGTCGGACCCTTCGGTCTCGCCGAGCAGTCGGTCCCGGCCCAGACGGACGTTGTTGAAGAACAGCTCGCCGGTACGTGATGAGTGAATGCCCATCTTGCGGAACGGCTTCGACTGCACGAAGCCCTCCATGCCCCGGTCGAGGACGAAGGTAAGCACCTTGCGGTTGCGTTTGTCGGCGCCGTCGCCTTCGTCCAATTTGGCGTAGACCACCACGACGTCGGCGTCGGGTCCGTTGGTGATGAAGGTCTTCTGGCCGTTGAGGATGTATTCGTCCCCGTCACGGGTGACATAGGACTTCATGCCGCCGAAGGCGTCCGAGCCCGAATCGGGCTCGGTGATCGCCCACGCGCCGATCTTCTCGTAGGTGACCAGGCCGGGCAGCCAGCGTTCCTGCTGGGCCAGCGTGCCGCGGCTCTGGATGGTCGACACGGTCAGGCCGAGGCTGACGCCCAAGCCGGTGACCAGGCCCATCGACACCCGGCACAGTTCGCTGATCAGGACGAATCCCATACCCGGCGAGCTGCTGCCGCCGAACATCCCGCCACGGGCGCCCGAGGGTTTGGTGTCGCCGCTGCGCAGCTTCTCCAGCCGCTTGTCCAGCGATTCCTTGGCCATGCTGTCGATGCCGAACGTGGAGAACAACTTTCGCACGATCGGGTACGGCTCCATGTCGCCGCTCTCGAGCTCGTCGAGATGGGGCCGGATCTCCTTGTCCACGAACTCGCGAACTGCGTCCCGAACAGCGATGTCTACGTCAGACCAATCAAGCATCTCGACAGCTTAGACACGTGTCAAAACTCAGGCGGCAGGGCGGCGGGCCGGACGCCGCAGCGCCGGCAGCGAGAACGTCGTGTGGACCAGCGCGCCGGCCCGGTCCAGCAGGGTCTTGTGGCGCGGCAAGTAGTGCATCGGCAGCCCTCGGCGGTCGCGCGGCGGGGCCATGAAGCTCGGTGCTTCCACCAGTGGGCCGTCGGCCGGGAGCTTGCCGGCTGCGCGTCGGTACGCCGACAAGGCGCGAGGGTGCAGTCTGATCTCGTCGGGCACGGCGACGAATGCCAGTTCGACCACCTTGCCGAAGATTCGCAGGAGGACTTCGTCGCCCGGCGTCCACCGCATTCCGGCCTTCTCCCTGACAGCCGGGTCGAACAGGCCGGCCGCGATCCAACGTTGCGCTCCGACAAGGGGTTTGAACAGCTGGTCCCACACCGGAGTCGGCATCAGCACGAACCACGGCTTGGGAATCCGGATGGTGAAGATGTCGAGGGTGGCCCGGTTGATCTCGAGCTCGTCGCGGCACTTGGCGTCCCAGTACTCCTGAAACTCCTCCCAGCTCTTGGGAACCGGTCGCATGCTCATGCCGTACATGCGATACCACTGCACGTGTTCGTCGAACAGTTGTTGCTTCTCGGCCTCGGTGAGACCGCCGCAGAAATACTCCGCGGTCTTGATGATCAACATGAAGAACGTGGCGTGTGCCCAGTAGAACGTCTCCGGGTTCAGCGCGTGATAGCGGCGCCCCTGGCTGTCCACGCCCTTGATGGTGGTGTGGAAACCCTTGATCTGCGCACCGGTGTCGGCCGCACGGTCGCCGTCGTAGACCACCCCCATGATCGGGTACACCGACCGGGCCACCCGCTGTAGGGGTTCACGCAGCAGGATCGAGTGTTCTTCGACGCCGGCGCCCAGCTCGGGATACATGTTCTGGATCGCGCCGATCCACACGCCCAGCATCCCGGTGCGTAGGTCGCCGAAGTACTTCCAGGTCAGCGACTCGGGGCCGAGGGGATCGTGCTCGGTGGTGAGGGTGGTTCGTGTGGTCATTGCGTCCTCGTTGACTCGTCATGACGTGAATCACAGCTGGGGCCAACGATAGTAGTGACAACGTACGTTGTCTACGATGCCGCGGCGCGTGGTCGCGCACTGTTATTCGGCGGCTATCGTCGCGCCACAGCGCTGTGACCAGCCAGGTTCTCGGCCGGCGGGGGAGTGTGGGCAAACCCGCTCGCGTCGTGATTGCTGCCTGGTCTCCGGGGCACTTAGTCTTGCGCTGTGGATGGCGAGCCGTTCGATGATCCGTCCGGCCGTGTCGGCGACGTCGAGCAGGCGTCGCAACAGCGCCGAGTGCGGGCACCCGGATTGCCGGGCCCGCTGGGGTGGCTGCAGAACGTCAACCGCAGCCCGGCCGTCGTCGATCTGGTCCGTCGGGTGCGTCGGTCCCTTCCCGGGGATCCGGACTTCGGTGACCGGCTCTCGGTGTCGGGTGAGGGTGGTCCGCGGGCGGCGGCGCGCGTGGCCGACCGGCTCCTGGACCGCGACGCCGCCTCGCGTGAGGTGAGTCTGGGTGCCTTGCAGGTGTGGCAGGCGCTGACCGAGCGGGTCTCGGGAACGCCGGCCAATCCCGAGGTGACGCTGGTGTTCACCGACCTGGTCGGATTCTCGTCGTGGTCGCTGCGCTCGGGCGACGACGCCACACTGCGACTGCTGCGCCGCGTGGCACAGGTGATCGAGCCCCCGGTTCTGGAAGCCGGTGGCCACATCGTCAAACGCATGGGCGACGGCATGATGGCGGTGTTCTCTGACCCGGTTACCGCCCTTGCGGCGATGGTCGTGGCGCTCGACGGGGTGAAGGGTATCGACCTGGACGGATACGCGCCCCGTATGCGGGTCGGTATTCACACCGGGCGCCCGCAGCGCATCGGGTCGGACTGGCTCGGCGTCGATGTCAACATCGCTGCCCGGGTGATGGAGCGGGCCAACAGTGGCGGCCTCGTGGTGTCCCACACCACGCTGGCGGGCATCGCCGAAGATCAGCTGGCCGAGCTGGGGGTCAGTGTCAAACGTCAACGCCGGCAGATGTTCTCGACCAAGCCGGAAGGTGTGCCCGACGATCTGGTGATGTACCGGGTGAAAACGTCGGGGCAGCTGCCCGCTTCCTGACGGCAAACGCGTTCGAGGTGTGAAGGGCCGATCACCTATGATCGCCGGGTGGCTCAGCAGCCCAGTGATCTCTCAGAAGAAGCCCTGACCAAAGCCGTCAGCGCGGCCCGGCATGCCTTCGAGCTGGCCGGTGACCTCGATGCGCTGGCGCGCGCCAAGACCGAGCACCTCGGCGATCGTGCCCCGATCGCCGTGGCCCGCCAGTCGCTGGCGACGCTGCCCAAGACCGACCGCGCCGATGCCGGCAAACGCGTCAACGTCGCTCGCGGCGAGGCCCAGCGTGCGTACGACGAGCGGCTGGCCGCGCTGCGCGCCGAACGCGACGCCGCCGTGCTGGTCGCCGAACGCATCGACGTGACGCTGCCCTCGACGCGGCAGCCGCTGGGCGCCCGGCACCCGATCACGATCCTGGCCGAGAACGTCGCCGACACCTTCGTGGCGATGGGCTGGGAACTGGCCGAGGGGCCCGAGGTCGAGACCGAGCAGTTCAACTTCGACGCACTCAACTTCCCGCCGGATCACCCGGCCCGCAGCGAGCAGGACACCTTCCAGATTGCGCCGGACAAGTCACGCCAGGTCCTGCGCACCCACACCTCGCCGGTGCAGATCCGGGCGCTGCTGGAACGCGACCTGCCCGTCTATGTCGTTTCGATCGGGCGGACCTTCCGTACCGACGAACTCGATTCCACCCACACTCCGGTGTTCCACCAGGTGGAGGGTCTGGCCGTGGACAAAGGCCTGACCATGGCGCATTTGCGCGGCACGCTCGACGCGTTCGCACGGTCCCAGTTCGGCCCGGAGGGGCGCACCCGGTTCCGTCCGCACTTCTTCCCGTTCACCGAGCCGTCGGCCGAGGTGGACATCTGGTTCCCCGGCAAGAAGGGTGGCGCCGGCTGGGTCGAGTGGGGCGGCTGCGGCATGGTCAACCCGAATGTGTTGCGCGCCTGCGGTATTGACCCCGACGTCTACTCCGGATTTGCCTTCGGTATGGGATTGGAGCGAACCCTGCAGTTCCGCAACGGAATTCCTGACATGCGCGACATGGTTGAGGGCGACGTCCGCTTCTCACTGCCGTTCGGGGTCGGTGCCTGATGCGAATTCCTTTCAGCTGGCTGCGTGAGGCCGTCCGCGCCGGCGCCCCGGATTGGGATGCGTCCGTCGAAGAGCTCGAGGACACGTTCATCCGGATCGGACATGAGGTCGAGGAGATCATTCCGATCGGTCCGGTGAGCGGTCCGCTGACCGTCGGCCGGGTCGCCGAGATCGAGGAACTCACCGAGTTCAAGAAGCCGATCCGCGCCTGCAAGGTCGATGTCGGCGAGCCAGAGCTGCGCGACATCGTGTGTGGGGCAACGAATTTCACGATCGGCGACCTGGTGGTGGTGGCCCTGCCCGGCACCGTGCTGCCCGGCGATTTCACGATCGCCACCCGCAAGACCTACGGCCGGGTGTCCGACGGCATGATTTGTTCGGCGTCGGAGATGAACCTGGGCGTCGAGGGTGCGGGCATCCTGGTCCTGCCCGAGGGTACGGCTGAACCGGGTGCCCCGGCGGCCGATCTCCTCGGTCTGGACGACGTGGTGTTTCACCTGGCGATCACGCCGGACCGCGGCTACTGCCTGTCGGTCCGCGGCCTGGCGCGCGAGATCGCCTGTGCTCACGACCTGGATTTCGTCGACCTGGCCGACGTGGCGCCGCTGCCCGCCGAGGGCGAAGCCTGGCCGCTGACCGTCCAACCCGGCACCGGGGTCCTGCGTTTCGGCCTGCGTCCGGTCACCGGCATCGATCCGGCCGCGGTGACGCCGTGGTGGATGCAGCGGCGGTTGATGCTCAGCGGTATCCGTGCCATCTCGCCGGCCGTCGACGTGACCAACTACGTCATGCTCGAACTCGGGCACCCGATGCACGCACATGACAGCAGCCTGATCACCGGCGGGTTCGACGTGCGTTTCGCCCGCGACGGCGAGAAGGTCGTCACCCTCGACGATGTCGAGCGCACCTTGAACTCGGCCGACGTGTTGATCGTCGATGACGTCGCGACCGCCGCGATCGGTGGCGTGATGGGCGCGGGCACCACCGAGGTGCGCGATTCCACCACCGATGTACTGCTGGAGGCCGCGGTGTGGGATCCGGCCGCGGTGTCACGCACCCAGCGCCGCCTGCATCTGGCCAGTGAGGCCGGACGCCGCTACGAGCGGTCCGTTGACCCGGCGATTTCAGTTGCCGCACTTGATCGTTGCGCGACCCTGCTGGCCGAGATCGCCGGCGGCACGGTCGAACCGAAGCTGACCGACTGGCGCGCCGACGGGCGTACCGACTGGTCGCAGCCGGCCATCGAGATCCCGGCCGATCTGCCCGACCGCACCGCGGGCGTCGAGTACGCCGCAGGAACGACGGCGCGGCGGCTGGCCCAGATCGGGGCTGTTGTCGCCGGTTCCGATCCACTCACGGTGACCCCGCCGAGCTGGCGGCCCGATCTGCGTCAGCGTGCCGACCTCGTCGAAGAGGTGCTGCGTCTGGAAGGGCTGGAGTCCATCCCGTCGGTGCTGCCGACCGCGCCGGCCGGGCGGGGGCTGTCCGCAGTCCAGAAGCGTCGCCGTGCGGTCGGAAAGTCATTGGCGCTGACCGGATTCGTCGAGATCCTGCCGACGCCGTTCCTACCTGCCGGGGTGTTCGACGCCTGGGGGCTGGCCGCTGACGATCCGCGCCGCCGCACCACCAAGGTGCTCAACCCGCTGGAGGCCGACCGGCCCCAGCTGGCCACCACCCTGTTGCCGGGGCTGTTGGAGGCGTTGGGCCGCAACGTCTCCCGTGGTACCGCCGATGTGGCATTGTTCGCGATCCAGCAGGTGGTGCACCCCACCGACGAGACTCGCTCCGTCGAGCGGATCCCGAACGACCGCAGACCCACCGATGCCGAGATCGCCGGTTTGGACGCCTCGCTGCCACGGCAACCGCAGCATGTCGCCGCGGTGCTGGCCGGGCTCCGTGAGCCCGCTGGGCCATGGGGCCCGGGCCGCCCTGTCGAGGCCGCCGATGCGTTCGAGGCGGTCCGGGTGATCGGCCGGGCCGCCGGGGTGGAATTCACCCTGCGCGCTGCCCAGGAACTGCCGTGGCATCCCGGCCGCTGCGCCGAGGTGCTCGTTGGCGACACGATCGTCGGCTATGCCGGACAGTTGCACCCCGCCGTCATCGAGCGGACCGGCCTGCCCAAGGGCACCTGTGTCGTCGAACTCGACCTCGATGCGGTGCCGATCGTCGAGACGCTGCCGGCGCCGAAGGTCTCGCCGTTCCCGGCGGTGTTCCAGGACATCAGCGTCATCGTCGGCGACGACGTCGCGGCCGCTGCGGTCGTCGACGCCGTCCGCGACGGCGCCGGTGAACTGCTGGAGGACGTCCGGCTGTTCGACGTCTACACCGGCCCGCAGATCGGGGAGGGGCGCAAGTCCCTGACCCTGGCGCTGCGGTTCCGGGCCGCCGACCGCACCCTCACCGAAGACGAGGCGAGCGCCGCCCGCGACGCTGCCGTCGCTGTCGCCGGTGAGCGGGTCGGCGCCGTCCTGCGCGGCTGACCCCCCCACCCGCTCACGGAGCGAACGGGTTAATGAGTTTGCATCTGCATGCATAACCATGCAGAATTGGCGGCATGACTTCGATAGCGGTGGCCGGCGCCAGCGGCTACGCCGGCGGAGAGATCCTGCGCTTGCTGCTCGGACATCCGGCCTATGCAGACGGTCGATTGACGATCGGGGCATTGACCGCGGCATCCAGTGCCGGGACGACGCTCGCTGAACATCATCCGCACTTGCTGCCGTTGGCCTCGCGAGTACTGGAGTCGACCAACGCCGAGGTGCTGGCCGGGCATGACGTGGTGTTTCTGGGGTTGCCGCACGGACATTCCGCGGCCCTGGCCGAACAACTCGGCCCGGACACCCTGATCATCGACTGCGGTGCCGACTTCCGGCTGACCGACGCCGCCGACTGGGAGAAGTTCTACGGCTCCGCGCACGCCGGCAGCTGGCCCTACGGCCTGCCCGAGCTGCCCGGCGCCCGCGACCGGTTGCGCGACACCAAGCGCATCGCGGTACCCGGCTGCTATCCGACCGCGGCACTGCTGGCGCTGCTGCCGGCCGTCGCCGCCGATCTCGTCGACCCAACCGTCACGGTGGTCGCCGTCAGCGGCACCTCCGGCGCCGGCAAATCGGCCAAGGTGGATCTCCTCGGCGCGGAGGTGATCGGGTCGGCCCGCGCCTACAACATCGCCGGCAAGCACCGGCACACCCCGGAGATCGCGCAGGGACTGCGGGCGGTGACCGACAAGGACGTCACCGTCTCGTTCACCCCGGTGCTGATCCCGACGGCACGTGGCATCCTGGCCACCTGCACCGCCCGCACCGAGGCATCAGCCGCAGAGATCCGGGCCGCCTACGAAAAGGCTTACGACGCAGAGCCGTTCATTCATCTGCTGCCCGAGGGGCAACTGCCCAAGACCGGATCGGTGATCGGCAGCAATGCCGCCCAGATCCAGGTCGGCTTGGATGTTGAGGCGAGCAGTCTTGTGGCCATCGCCGCCATCGACAACCTGACCAAAGGCACCGGCGGCGCCGCGGTGCAGTCGATGAACCTGGCCCTGGGCTGGCCTGAGACCGAAGGACTGTCGATCGTGGGAGTGGCACCGTGACAGAAGCGGCACAGACGACCAAGCTCTTCCGCACCCAGGGTGTCACGGCCCCGGCCGGGTTCCGGGCCGCGGGAATCGCCGCCGGTATCAAGGTATCCGGTGCGCCGGACCTGGCGCTGGTGTTCAACGAGGGCCCGGACTACGCCGCGGCCGGCGTGTTCACCCGCAACAAGATCAAGGCCGCACCCGTGAAGTGGTCACAGCAGGTGCTGACCACTGGCCGGCTGCGCGCGGTGATCCTGAACTCCGGCGGCGCCAACGCCTGCACCGGCCCGCTGGGCTTCCAGGACACCCACGCCACCGCCGAGGCCGTGGCCACTGCGCTGAGTGATTGGGGCACCGAGACCGGTGCCATCGAAGTAGCCGTGTGCTCCACCGGCCTGATCGGGGACCGGTTGCCGATGGACAAGGTGCTGGCCGGCGTCACCGAGATCGTGCATGAGTTGGCCGGCGGCCTGACCGGAGGCGAAGACGCGGCCCGGGCCATCATGACCACCGATACCGTGCCGAAACAGGTTGCGCTGCACCACTCCCCGGAATCGGAGGAGAACTGGACGGTCGGCGGGATGGCCAAGGGTGCTGGCATGCTGGCGCCGTCACTGGCCACGATGTTGGTGGTGCTGACCACCGACGCGGTCGCCGATGCTGCGGCGCTCGATGCCGCACTCAGGCGCGCGGCCGCGCTGACCTTCGACCGGCTCGACGTCGACGGCAGCTGCTCGACCAACGACACCGTGCTGCTGCTGGCCTCGGGTGCCAGCGAGATCGCCCCGAGCCAGGACGATCTCGACGCGGCCGTGCTGCGGGTGTGCGACGACCTGTGCGCGCAGTTGCAGGCCGACGCCGAGGGTGTCACCAAACGCATCACCATCACCGTCACCGGAGCCGAGAGCGAGGACGATGCGCTCGTCGCGGCGCGGGTCATCGCCCGCGACAGCCTGGTCAAGACCGCGCTGTTCGGTTCCGACCCGAACTGGGGCCGGGTCCTGGCCGCGGTCGGTATCGCGCCGGTGAAGCTTGATCCGGAGCGGATCAGCGTGTCGTTCAACGGTTCTCCGGTGTGCATCGACGGGGCCGGGGCGCCTGGTGCCCGCGAGGTCGACCTATCCGGTGCGGACATCGCCGTGGCGGTGGACCTGGCGGTGGGAAGCGGCAGTGCTTCCATCAGGACCACCGATCTGTCCCACGCCTACGTCGAAGAGAACTCGGCCTACAGCTCATGAGTCAACTCATCGAGCGCGGCGTCAAGGCCCAGGTGCTCGCCTCGGCGCTGCCGTGGCTCAAGCAACTGCACGGCCAGATCGTCGTCGTCAAGTACGGCGGCAACGCCATGACCGACGACACCCTCAAGGCCGCCTTCGCTGCCGACATGGTGTTCCTGCGCAATTGCGGCATCAAACCCGTCGTGGTGCACGGCGGCGGGCCGCAGATCAGTGCCATGCTCAAGAAGCTGGGCATCGCCGGCGATTTCAAGGGCGGCTTCCGGGTGACGACGCCGGAGGTGCTCGACGTGGCGCGCATGGTGCTGTTCGGGCAGGTGGGCCGGGAACTCGTCAACCTGATCAACGCCCACGGCCCGTACGCGGTGGGCCTCACCGGTGAGGACGCACACCTGTTCACCGCGGTGCGGCGCAGCGTCACCGTCGACGGTGTGGCCACCGACATCGGGCTGGTTGGCGACGTCGAGCACGTCAACGCCGGCTCCCTGTTGGACCTCATTGCCGCCGGACGTATTCCGGTGGTCTCGACCATCGGTCCGGATGTCGACGGCGTGGTGCACAACATCAACGCCGACACCGCGGCCGCAGCCCTGGCCGAGGCGTTGGGTGCCGAAAAGCTGGTCATGCTCACCGATGTCGAAGGCCTCTACACCGATTGGCCCGACCGCTCCTCACTGGTCAGCGAGATCGACACGGCCGCACTGACCCAATTGCTGCCCAAGCTCGAATCGGGCATGGTGCCCAAGATCGAGGCCTGCCTGCGGGCGGTCAACGGCGGGGTGCCGAGTGCGCACGTCATCGACGGCCGCGTCGAACACTGTGTGCTGGTCGAGCTTTTCACCGATGAAGGAACCGGAACGAAAGTGGTGAGCCCGTCGTGACTCTGCAGGACCGCTGGGAAGCGGTGATGATGAACAACTACGGCACCCCGCCGTTGGCCCTGGCCAGCGGCGACGGCGCCGTGGTCACCGACACCGACGGCAAGTCCTACCTCGACCTGCTCGGCGGAATCGCGGTCAACCTGCTCGGGCACCGCCACCCCGCGGTCATCGAGGCCGTCACCACCCAGCTCAACACCTTGGGCCACACCTCGAACCTGTATGCCACCGAACCCGGGATCGCGCTGGCCGAAAAGCTCGTGGACCATCTGGGAACTCAGGCTCGCGTGTTCTTCTGCAACTCGGGCACCGAGGCCAACGAGGTCGCCTTCAAGATCACCCGGCTCACCGGCAAGACGAATGTCGTTGCCGCCCAAGGCGCCTTCCACGGCCGCACCATGGGATCGCTGGCGTTGACCGGCCAGCCCGCCAAGCAGGCGCCGTTCGAGCCGCTGCCGGGCAACGTCACCCACGTGCCCTACGGTGACGCCGAAGCCCTGGCCGCCGCGGTCGATTCGGATACCGCCGCGGTGTTCCTGGAACCGATCATGGGGGAGGGCGGCGTCGTCGTCCCGCCAGCCGGCTACCTGGCGAAAGCCCGCGACATCACCACCAAGAACGGCGCCCTGCTGGTGCTCGACGAGGTGCAGACCGGCGTCGGGCGTACCGGTGCCTTCTATGCCCATCAGCACGACGGCATCACCCCCGACATCGTCACGCTGGCCAAGGGCCTGGGCGGCGGGCTGCCGATCGGCGCCTGCCTGGCCATCGGCGCGGCCGGTGATCTGTTGACCCCGGGCCTGCACGGCAGCACCTTCGGCGGCAACCCGGTGTGCACCGCGGCGGCGTTGGCCGTGCTCAAGGCGCTGTCCGACGGGGACCTGATCACGCGTGCCGGCGTGCTCGGCAAGACCCTGAGCCACGGCATTGAGGAGCTCGGCCATCCGCTCGTCGACCACGTACGCGGCAAGGGTCTGTTGCAGGGCGTGGTGTTGACCGCGCCGAGTGCCAAGGCCGTCGAGACCGCCGCCCGCGATGCCGGCTTCCTGGTCAACGCCGCGGCCGCCGACGTGATCCGGTTGGCGCCGCCGCTGATCATCACCGAAGGCCAGATCGAGACGTTCCTGTCCGCCCTGCCCGCCGTACTCGACACCGCTGTGGAGGCTGATTCATGACCCGGCATTTCCTGCGCGACGACGACCTGTCGCCCGACGAGCAGGCCGAGGTGCTGGCCCTGGCCGCCGAGCTGAAGAAGGCGCCGTTCTCGCGCCGCCCGCTGGAAGGCCCGCGCGGCGTCGCGGTGATCTTCGAGAAGAACTCGACCCGCACCCGGTTCTCGTTCGAGATGGGCATCGCCCAGCTCGGTGGCCATGCCGTCGTCGTCGATGGCCGCAGCACCCAGCTGGGCCGCGAGGAGACCCTGGAAGACACCGGCGCGGTGCTGTCGCGCTACGTCGACGCCATCGTGTGGCGCACCTTCGCCCAGGAACGGCTGACCGCCATGGCATCCGGGTCGAGCGTGCCGATCGTGAATGCGCTGTCCGACGAGTTCCATCCCTGTCAGGTGCTGGCCGACCTACAGACCCTGGCCGAGCGCAAGGGTGACCTCAACGGCCTGAAGCTGACCTACCTGGGTGACGGGGCCAACAACATGGCGCACTCGCTGATGCTGGGTGGGGTCACCGCCGGCATCCACGTCACCATCGCCGCCCCGGCCGGCTTCGAACCTGATCCGCACTTCGTCGACGCCGCCAAGCGCCGCGCCGCCGAGACCGGAGCCACCGTGTCGCTGACCGAGGACCCGCGGGCCGGTGCCGACGGAGCCGACGTGCTCGTCACCGACACCTGGACCTCGATGGGGCAGGAGAACGACGGGCTGGACCGGGTGCGGCCGTTCCGCCCGTTCCAGGTCAACGCCGACCTGCTCAAGCTCGCCGACCCGGAAGCCGTTGTGCTGCACTGCCTTCCGGCGCACCGCGGTCACGAGATCACCGATGACGTGATCGACGGGCCGCAGAGCGCAGTCTTCGACGAGGCCGAGAACCGGTTGCACGCGCAGAAGGCGCTACTGGTCTGGTTGCTGGAGCACCGGTGAGGCAACCCCGGTGAGTACCCCCACCCGCGCCGGCCGTCAGGCCCGCATCATCGCCCTGCTGTCGTCGCGGCAGGTGAGCAGTCAGACCGAACTGGCCGCTCTGCTGGGGCAGGAGGGCATCGAGGTCACCCAGGCCACGTTGTCGCGCGATCTGGAGGAACTCGGCGCGGTGAAACTGCGTGGGGCCGACGGCGGCGTCGGCGTCTATGTGGTGCCCGAGGACGGCAGCCCGGTGCGCGGGGTGGCCGGCGGCACCGAGCGAATGACCCGGTTGCTGGGGGAGTTGCTGGTGTCCACCGACTCCAGCGCTAACCTTGCCGTGCTGCGCACCCCGCCCGGCGGTGCGCACTATCTGGCCAGCGCGATCGACCGGGCGGCATTACCCCACGTCGTCGGCACGATCGCCGGTGATGACACCATCTTCGTACTGGCTCGCGAGCCGATGACCGGTGCCGAGCTCGCCAGCACTTTCGAGAACCTCAAATAGAGCTGAAGTAAAAGGAGACTGCTCACATGTCCGATCGCGTGATCCTCGCGTACTCCGGGGGTCTGGACACCTCGGTGGCCATCAGCTGGATTGGCAAGGAGACCGGCCGTGAGGTCGTCGCCGTCGCCATCGACCTCGGCCAGGGTGGCGAGGATATGGAGGTCGTACGGCAGCGTGCACTGGATTGCGGTGCGGTCGAGGCGGTGGTGGTCGACGCCCGCGACGAGTTCGCCAACGAGTACTGCTTGCCGACCATCAAGTCCAACGCGCTCTACATGGACCGCTATCCGCTGGTGTCGGCCATCAGCCGGCCGTTGATCGTCAAGCACCTGGTGGCCGCGGCCCGTGAGCACGGCGGCGGCACCGTCGCCCACGGCTGCACCGGCAAGGGCAACGACCAGGTCCGCTTCGAGGTCGGATTCGCCTCGCTGGCGCCCGATCTGCAGGTGCTGGCCCCGGTCCGCGATTACGCCTGGACCCGGGAGAAGGCCATCGCCTTCGCCGAGGAGAACGCCATCCCGATCAACGTGACCAAGCGCTCGCCGTTCTCGATCGACCAGAACGTGTGGGGCCGCGCGGTGGAGACCGGGTTCCTGGAGCACCTGTGGAACGCCCCGACCAAGGACGTCTACGACTACACCGAGGACCCGACGGTCAACTGGAACACCCCCGACGAGGTCATTGTCGGCTTCGAAAAGGGTGTCCCGGTTTCGATCGACGGTCGTCCGGTGACCGTGTTGCAGGCCATCGAGGAGCTCAACCGCCGCGCCGGCGCCCAAGGTGTGGGCCGCCTCGACGTGGTCGAGGACCGGCTGGTCGGCATCAAGAGCCGCGAGATCTACGAGGCGCCGGGCGCCATGGTGCTGATCACCGCCCACACCGAACTCGAGCACGTCACGCTGGAGCGTGAGCTGGGCCGGTTCAAGCGCACCACCGACCAGAAGTGGGGCGAGTTGGTCTATGACGGCCTGTGGTATTCGCCGCTGAAGGCCTCGCTGGAGGCCTTCGTCGAGCACACCCAGCAGCACGTCACCGGCGAGATCCGGCTGGTTCTGCACGGCGGCCACATCGCGGTCAACGGCCGCCGCAGCGCGGAGTCGCTGTACGACTTCAACCTGGCCACCTACGACGAGGGCGACAGCTTCGACCAGTCCTCGGCCAAGGGCTTCGTGCACGTGCACGGGTTGAGCAGCAAGATCTCCGCCAAGCGCGACCTGGGCCTCTAGGTCACCTCGACGCGCGAGCAGACGCGGATGTCCCCAAAACCTCGGTGTGTCGGGTACATGTGCGTCTGCTCGCGGAAGGAACGGACATGAGTACCAACGAAGGTTCGCTGTGGGGCGGTCGGTTCGCCGACGGCCCCTCGGATGCCCTTGCGGCCCTGAGCAAGTCGACGCACTTCGACTGGGTGCTGGCCCCGTACGACGTCACCGCGTCCAAGGCGCATGCCCGGGTGCTGCACCGGGCCGGGCTGCTCACCGACGAGCAGCGCGACGGCCTGCTCGCCGGGCTGGACAGCCTCGGTTCCGACGTCGCCGACGGCAGCTTCGAACCGCTGCCCACCGACGAGGATGTGCATGGTGCCCTCGAGCGTGGCCTGATCGACCGGGTCGGTCCCGATCTTGGCGGCCGGTTGCGGGCCGGACGATCGCGCAACGACCAGGTGGCGACGCTGTTCCGGATGTGGCTGCGCGACGCCGTCCGCCGCGTCGCCGACGGGGTGCTCGAGGTGGTCAATGCGCTGGCCATCCAGGCTGCGGCACACCCGACGGCGATCATGCCCGGCAAGACCCATCTGCAGGCGGCCCAGCCGATCCTGCTCGCACATCACCTGCTCGCGCATGCTCATCCCTTGCTGCGCAACGTCGACCGGCTCGCCGACTTCGACGACCGCACCGCGGTCTCGCCCTACGGCTCGGGGGCGCTGGCCGGCTCCTCGCTGGGGCTGGACCCCGATGCCATCGCTGCGGACCTCGGGTTCGCCTCGGCTGCAGACAATTCCGTCGACGCCACCGCCGCACGCGATTTCGCCGCCGAGGCCGCCTTCGTCTTCGCCCAGATCGGGGTGGACCTGTCCCGGCTCGCCGAGGACATCATCCTCTGGAGCACCACCGAATTCGGTTACGTCACACTGCACGACGCCTGGTCGACCGGCAGCTCGATCATGCCGCAGAAGAAGAACCCGGACATCGCCGAGCTGGCCCGCGGCAAATCCGGGCGGCTGATCGGCAACCTGACCGGCCTGCTGGCCACGCTCAAGGCGCAGCCGCTGGCCTACAACCGCGACCTGCAGGAAGACAAGGAACCGGTCTTCGACTCGGTGGCGCAGTTGGAGCTGCTGCTGCCGGCAATGGCCGGGCTGGTCGGCACACTGACCTTCGACGAGGCGCGGATGGCGGCGCTGGCCCCGGCCGGCTACACGTTGGCCACCGACATCGCCGAATGGCTGGTTCGCCAAGGTGTTCCGTTCCGGGTGGCCCATGAGGCCGCCGGTGCCGCGGTGCAGACGGCGGAGGGCCGCGGTGTGGGGCTGGACGAGCTCACCGACGACGAGTTTGCCGCGATCAACCCAGCGCTCACGGCGCGGGTGCGTGAGGTGCTGACGGTCGAGGGTTCGGTGAACGCGCGCAGTGCCCGCGGCGGTACCGCGCCCGTTCAGGTGGCCAAGCAGCTGGGAATGGTCCGGAACGCCATGGAGGAGTTGCGGATCCGGCTGAGCCGCTAGCGGCTATTCCAGGTGTTCGGACAGCTCCAGCCAACGCGCCTCGAACTCGGCGACCTGTGATTCCAGTTCACGCAGTTCGCCGGTGAGCTTGCCGAGCCCGACATGGTCGGACTGGTCGTGAGCGGCGAGCTCGTCATGTTTGGCGGCGATCCGATCGGCCAGCTTGGCCAGCGACCGGTCGATCGACGAGATCTCCTTCTCGATGGCGCGCTGCTCGGCGCCGGAAAGCCCTTGTGACACCGCCGGTTCCGCGCGCGGAGCCGGCGCCGACGAGGTGGCCGACGCTGCACTCAACCGCAGGTACTCGTCGACGCCTCCGGGCAGGTGCCGTAGCCGGCCGTCGAGGATCGCGTACTGCTGGTCGGTGACCCGTTCCAGCAGATACCGATCGTGCGACACCACGATCAACGTGCCCGGCCAGGAATCCAGCAGATCCTCGGTGGCGGTCAGCATGTCGGTGTCGACGTCGTTGGTCGGCTCGTCGAGGATCAACACGTTCGGTTCCGACAAAACCACCAGCATGAGCTGCAGCCGGCGGCGCTGCCCGCCGGAGAGTTGTCCGACCCGGGTGGACAACTGGTCGCGGGCAAACCCCAACCGTTCCAACAATTGCGCCGGGGTGAAGTCCTTGCCGTCGATCTGGTAGCTGGTCTGCAGCCGGCCGATCACCTCGCGGACCATGTCACCCGCGACGGCGTCGAGCTCGCTGGACTGCTGGTCGAGGATCGAAAGCCGCACGGTCTTACCGCGTTTGACCCGGCCGCTGGTCGGGGCCACCGTTCCGGCGATCAGGCCCAGCAGCGTGGACTTGCCGGCCCCGTTCGCCCCGAGGATGCCGGTGCGCTCACCTGGTCCGATGCGCCATTCGATGTCGCGCAACACTTCTCGTTCGGCGCCGGGATAGGACACCGACACGTCGAGGAGGTCGATCACGTCTTTGCCCAGCCGTGCGGTGGCCAGCCGAGACAGCTCCACGGTGTTGCGCAACGGCGGCACGTCGGAGATCAGGGCGTTGGCCGCGTCGATCCGGAACTTGGGTTTGGAGGTGCGCGCCGGCGCGCCGCGGCGCAGCCAGGCCAACTCCTTGCGCATCAGATTCTGCCGCTTGGCCTCGATCGATGCCGCTTGGCGGTCCCGTTCCACCCGCTGCAACACATACGCCGCGTAGCCGCCCTCGAACGGCTCGACGATCCGATCGTGCACCTCCCAGGTGGTGGTGGCGACCTCGTCGAGAAACCAACGGTCGTGGGTGATCAGCAGCAGCCCGCCGGTCCCGCGCGCCCAGCGCGCCTTGATGTGGCCGGCCAGCCAGGTGATGCCCTGGATGTCGAGGTGGTTGGTCGGCTCGTCGAGCGCGATGACGTCCCAGTCGCCGATCAGCAACGCGGCCAGCTGCACCCGTCGACGTTGTCCACCCGACAGCGTCGAGACCTGGGCGTCGAACGGGATATCGGCGACCAGGCCGCCGATCACGTCGCGGGTGCGGGCATCACCGGCCCATTCGTGTTCGGGCCGATCTCCGACCAAGGACCAGCCCACGGTGTGCTCGGGATCGAGCGTGTCGGTCTGGTCCAGGGAACCCACTCGTAGCCCGCTGCGCCGGGTCACGCGGCCGGAGTGCGGCGTGATGCGGCCGGTGAGCATGCCCAGCAGCGTCGACTTTCCGTCGCCGTTGCGGCCGACGATTCCGATCCGGTCGCCTTCGCTGACGCCGACGGTGACCGAATCGAACACCACCCCGGTGGGGTACTCCAGATGTAGGGTTTCGCCCCCGAGCAGGTGAGCCATCGCCGCCGACCCTATCGTTCGGCGGCACCGACACCGGCACCGCCCGGGGCCGTATCCGGGCTCGGGCCGATCAAGTCGGTGATCCGTTGCTGTTGTGCCATGATGGCCAGGTCAATCGGGGGTTGGGTCGATTAGTCATGTGGGGAGCAGGCTGGTGGATTTCTCGGCAGTGACCAGACCGGTGGAGCGGTTGCTGGCAACCGCGCAGAACGGCCTGGAGGTGCTGCGTTACGGCGGCCTGGAGACCGGCGCGGTCCCTTCGCCATTTCAGCTCATCCAGAGTGTGCCGATGTACCGGCTGCGTCGGTACTTCCCGCCGGATGTGCGCCCCGGAGCGCAGCATCCGCGTCCGCCCGTGCTGATGGTGCACCCGATGATGATGTCGGCCGACATGTGGGACGTCACGCGCGAGGACGGCGCCGTCGGGATCCTGAACGCCGCGGGGATCGACCCGTGGGTGATCGACTTCGGCTCACCGGACAAGGTCGAGGGCGGGATGCAGCGCAACCTCGCCGACCACGTGGTGGCGTTGTCCGAAGCCATCGACGTGGTCAAAGAGGTCACGGGCCGCGACGTCCACCTGGCCGGGTACTCCCAAGGCGGGATGTTCGCCTACCAGGCCGCGGCGTACCGGCGGTCCAAGGATCTGGCCAGCATCATCGCTTTCGGCTCGCCGGTGGACACCCTGGCCGCGTTGCCGATGAACGTTCCGGCTGGGGTGGCCGCCGGCGCCGCGGATTTCATGGCCGACCATGTGTTCAGCCGCATCGACATCCCGGGGTGGTTGGCCCGCACCGGATTTCAGATGCTCGACCCCATCAAGACCGCCCAGTCGCGGCTGGAGTTCCTGCGCCAGTTGCATGACCGCGAGGCCTTGCTGCCGCGCGAACAGCAGCGTCGGTTCCTGTCCTCGGAGGGCTGGATCGCGTGGTCGGGCCCGGCGATCTCCGAACTGCTCAAGCAGTTCATCGCGCACAACCGGATGATCACCGGTGGGTTCTCGGTGCACGGCGATCTGGTCACGCTGTCCGACATCGACTGCCCGATCCTGGCCGTGGTCGGCGAGGTGGACGACATCGGCCAGCCGGCCGCCGTTCGCGGGATCAAGCGCGCCGCGCCGGATGCCGACGTCTACGAATATCTGATCAGGGCGGGGCATTTCGGCTTGGTGGTCGGATCGAAAGCCTCCACCCAGACCTGGCCGACTGTGGCGCAGTGGGTGAAATGGCTTGGCGGAGAAGAGATGCCAGAAGGCGTCGTCCCGATGGAATCACAGCCGGCGAATCACCCCGAGGGGGGAGTGTCGTTCTCGACCCGGGTCACCCACGGGGCCACCGCCGCGACAGAGATGGCGTTCGGGGTGGCCCGGTCGGCCGCGGATGCGTTGGTGGCGGCGAACAAGAATGCGCGCACGCTGGTGATCGAGACCGCGCGCACGTTGCCCCGCCTGGCCAGGCTGGGACAGGTCAACGACCACACCCGGATCTCGCTCGGCCGCATCATGAGCGAGCAGGCGCGCAGCGCCCCCAACGGTGAGGCACTGCTGTTCGACGGCCGCGTGCACACCTATGAGGCGGTGGATCGCCGGATCAACAACGTGGTGCGTGGCCTGATCGACGTTGGGGTACGACAGGGCGCCCGGGTCGGCGTGTTGATGGACACCCGACCCAGCGCACTGGTGGCGATCGCGGCCCTGTCCCGGCTGGGTGCGGTGGCGGTGTTGCTGCCCAAGGCGGATCTGGCAGAGGCGGTCCGGCTCGGCCGCGTGGCCGAGATCATCGCCGACCCGAGCCATCTCGAGGTGGCGCGGCAACTCGATATGCGCGTGCTCGTTCTCGGCGGCGGTGAGAGCCGGGACCTCGATCTGCCGGAGGAAACGGACGACGTCGCCGCGGTCGTCGACATGGAGAAGATCGATCCCGACGCCGTCGAACTCCCCGGTTGGTACCGGCCCAACCCGGGGTTGGCCCGGGATCTGGCCTTCGTCGCGTTCAGCGAGGTCGGCGGTGAGCTCGTGGCCCGGCAGATCACGAACTACCGCTGGGCGCTGTCGGCGTTCGGCACGGCGTCGGCGGCCAATCTGGGGCGCGGCGACACCGTGTACTGCCTCACGCCGCTGCATCACCAGTCGGGTCTGCTGGTCAGCCTCGGCGGTGCCGTCGTCGGCGGCTCGCGGATCGCGCTGTCCCGGGGCCTACAGCCGGACCGGTTCCTGCAGGAGATCCGGCAGTACGGCGTCACCGTGGTGTCCTACACCTGGGCCATGCTCCGCGAGGTCATCGACGATCCGTCGTTCTCGCTCACCGGTAGCCACCCGGTCCGCCTCTTCATCGGCTCCGGTATGCCCGCCGGGTTGTGGAAACGCGTGATCGACGTGTTCGAGCCGGCCCACGTCGTCGAATTCTTCGCCACCACCGACGGGCAGGCCGTGCTGGCCAACGTGTCGGGCGCCAAGATCGGCAGCAAGGGTCGTCCGCTGCCCGGCGGCGGCACGGTTGCGCTCGCCGCGTACGACGCCGACGACGATCTGATCCTGGAAGACGAGCAGGGCTTCGTGCGCAAGGCCGAGACCAACGAGGTCGGTGTGCTGTTGGCCCATCCGCGCGGCCCGGTCGATCCGACCGCGGTGGTCAAGCGCGGCGTGTTCGCGCCGGCCGACACCTGGGTGTCCACCGAGTTCCTCTTCCGCCGGGACGAGGACGGTGACTACTGGTTGGTGGACAACCGCAGCGCGGTGATCCGCACCGAACGCGGCCCCGTCTTCGCGACAAGTGTCAACGATGCGGTCGGTTGCCTGGATGCGGTCGACATGTCGGTCACCTACGGAGTGGAGGACGGCGGCCGGCTGCTGGCGGTGACGGCGCTGGCGCTGCGCCCCGGCGGCAGCGTTCCGACCGCCGACCTCACGCGCGCCATGGACGAGCTGGCCGCCGGCTGCCCGCCCGATGTCGTGCACGTGGTGGCCGACATGGAACTCGGAGCGTCGTACCGCCCGCTGATCGCGCCGTTGCGCAAGGCCGGGATCCCCAAACCGTCGCGCCGTAACTGTTGGTACTTCGATGCCGATACCGGTACATACAAGAAGTTGACCGCGGCCAGCCGGGCCGAACTCGTCGGCGGAGCAGCCGCCGACGCACCGGAGGCCCGGTAACCGACGAGGTGCCGGCGCCGGAAAGCGCTGTTACGCTCCGGCGGACGGCGCAGCGACAGGAGGATCGATGACATCGGGATCGGGTATGCACCAGTGGCGTCGCGTCGTCACCGGATCGGTGACCGGCGCCGCGCTGGCGGTGGGTCTGCTGGTGGGCGCCGGCGCGCCGCAGGCGGCCGCCGATCCTGTCGAGCCGTCGGCTCACGCCGATGCGCCGCCCGCGGCGGGAGCGGGTGCGTCCGGGGGCGATGCGCGTGAAGCGCCACCGATGACCGCCGACGAGGCGTTGGCCATCATCGCCCGGGATTACGACACCGGCGAAGGCGGCGGCCAGATCTCCCAGCTGATCCACGACATCATGAAGCTGCGTGCGCAGGGCTACAGGCCGTCGAACGCCAACCGCACGGCCATCACCAAGGCACTCGACAAGCGCCCGAACCAGGTTCCGTTGATCGACGCGCTCAAGAGCACCTTGTCCTATCAGCGCAAGCTTCAGGCCCAGTCGAACGCCGCGCAGGTCCCACAGCAGGGGGTCGTCAATCCCGGCGTCGGCCAGTTCCCGGCAGGCATCGCTCCCCTTCCGGGCGGGGGACAGCCCGGCCCGAGTGGCGGCATCCAGATCCCGCTGGGCTAGCGTCACGTGGTGGTCGACGACAAGCTCTTGAGCATCCTGGTCTGTCCGCAGGACCGCGGCCCGCTGCTGCTGGCCGGCGCGGATTGGCTGTACAACCCGCGGCTGCGGCGCGCCTATCGCATCGAGGACGGTATCCCGGTGCTGCTCGTGGACGAGGCCGTGGCCATCGATGACGATGCCGAGCACCGCCGACTGCTGGCGCTGGCCGGGTCAGGGGAGTCCGGGTAGGTCCCCGGTGAGATACCGCTGCAGGGTGGGGCCGATGGTCTCGACGATCTGTTCCACCGGCAGCGACGCGAACGGGTCCAGTTCCAGGATGTAGCGGGCCATCGCGACCCCGACCAGTTGTGAGGCGACGAACTGGATTCGGATCTGGGCACTGCCGACCGGGTTGTCCACCCGGGGACCGATCGCACCGACGATGATCTCCTGAAGAAACGACCGCACCAGCGATACGTCGTTGCCGGCGAGGATCGAGCGCAGCGTCGCCACGAATCCCTTGCCGATCTCGGAATCCCACAGCGGCAACAGGATTGCCGGCAGCGTGTGCCCGATCTGCTCTACCGGCACCTCCTGCAGCTTCCCGATCACCGTCATCGGATCGATGGGAATGTGGATCGCGGCGGCGAACAGCTCGGTCTTGGTCCCGAAGTAGTGGTGTACCAGGGCGGCGTCGACTCCCGCTTCGGCGGCGATGGCGCGGATCGACGTCTTGTCGAACCCGTTGCGGGCGAACAATTCTCGCGCGCCGGCCAGGATGCGCTCGCGCTTGTCCGACCGCCCGGCGGGACGACCGGGGCGTTTGCGTTCTCGTCGGGAATCGATGTCGGTGGTCACGGCTTCCTAGGGGGTTCGGCGGCGCAGTGTGGCTGCGGCCAGACATAGTGCCACTGCCGCGAAGCCCACCACAATCGCGATGTCGCGTACCGCCACGCCGGTCAGCCCGGGGTGGGCGCCGACCTGCTGTAACGCTTCGAGCGCATAACTGGCCGGCAGCACGTTGCTGATCCACTGCAGCCACTCGGGCAGCGCCGCGCGCGGGACGATGATGCCGCACAACAACAGTTGCGGAGCGATGACCAGCGGCATGAACTGCACGGCCTGAAACTCCGTCCGGGCGAACGCGCTGCACAACAGGCCCAGACCGACGCCGAGGACGGCGTTGACGATCGCGATCAGGAAGACCAGGGCCGGGCTTCCCTCGGTGTGGAATCCGAGGAGCCAGAAAGAGACGATGCAGGCCAGGGTGGCCTGGGCCGCGGCGGCGAGCGAGAACGCGGTGCCGTAGGCGGCGAGTAGATCGAAGCGGCGCAGCGGTGTGGTGAGAATCCGCTCGAGCGTTCCCGACACCCGTTCGCGTTGCATGGTGATCGAGGTGATCAGAAACATCACGATGAGCGGGAAGACCCCGAGCATGATCAGGCACGCGTTGTTGAACGGGCCCGGGTGCCCCGGTGCCGTCGGTGCGTTCTGGAACATGAAGTACATCAGGGCGATGATCAGGCTGGGCACCACCAGGATCATCGCCACGCTGCGGTGATCCGCCGCCAACTGCCGCAGGATGCGGCCGGTGGTGGCCAGGTAGGCCGTCGGGCTCAGTCGGCCCGGTCGCGGCCGGCTGTGGCGCTGCGCCGGATGACGGTGAGAAACGCTTCCTCCAGAGACGTGCATGAGGTGTCCTTCCGTAGCCGGTCAGGGGTGGTGTGGGCGAGCAATCGGCCTTCGCGCATGAGCAGCAGGTCCCCGCAGTGATCGGCCTCGTCCATGACGTGGCTCGAGACGAGCAGTGTCGTTCCCTGCGCGGCGAGCCGCCGGAACTGTTCCCACAGGTCGACGCGCAGCACCGGGTCCAGGCCGACGGTGGGTTCGTCGAGCACCAGCAGTTCGGGCTCGGCCACCAAGGCGCAGGCCAGCGAGACGCGCGTGCGTTGACCTCCGGAGAGATCGCCGCAGTATGCGCCGCGATGGTCATCGAGACCCACCGATCGGATGGCCTCGGCTGCCGAATTCGCCGACGTGCCGTAGAGGGCGGCGAAGTACCTGACGTTGTCGATGACCCGCAGGTCGTCGTAGATCGTGGCATCTTGCGTGACGTAGCCGACCCGGTGTCGCAGCGGCGCCGAACCTGCCGGGTGTCCCAGCACTGTGACGGTGCCTGCCGTGATGATCTGGGTGCCGACGATGCTGCGCATCAAGGTGGTCTTGCCACAACCCGAGGGCCCCAGAAGACCGGTGATCGCGCCCCGTTTGATCTGCACGTCGAGGTCGCTGATTGCTCGCCGGCCACCGCGGTCGACCTGCAACCCGGTGATCTCGACGGCACAGGTGGACGGCCCCGAGAATTCATCGACCGATGAAGTCATCATGTGATGAATACTGCGCTCACTGTGCGGGCGGTGTCAACGGTGGTTGTTGCGAAGTGCAGAATCGCTCGGGTGAGCGCTGAGCAGCTGGCCGTGGATCCGCTGCTGGCAGCCCGCCGGCTGCTGGGAGCCGAGCTGATCGGCCGCGGTGTACGCGCCGCGATCGTCGAGGTGGAGGCCTACGGCGGCCCGCCGGACGGGCCCTGGCCCGACGCCGCGGCGCATTCGTATCGCGGTCCGAGTGGGCGCAACCAGGTGATGTTCGGACCACCGGGGCGGCTCTACACCTATCGCAGCCACGGCATTCACGTGTGCGCCAACGTGGTCTGCGGCTACGACGGCGTCGCGGCTGCCGTGTTGTTGCGGGCCGCCGTGGTGCACAGCGGAACCGCGCTGGCCACCCGTCGTCGCGGGCCTGCGGTGTTGCCGGTCGGATTGGCGCGGGGCCCGGGCAATCTGTGCTCTGCGTTGGGAATCACCATGGAGGACAACGGAATCGACTTGTTCGCGGCCGACAGTCCGGTGCGGCTGACGATGGGCGAGGCGCACCAGGCGGTGGAAGGCCCGCGCGTCGGGGTGAGCAAGGCCGCCGACCGGCCGTGGCGGTTCTGGCTGGCTGACTGCCCCCAGGTGTCGGCGTATCGGCGTAGCCCACGTGCGCCGGCGCCCGGCGCAAGTGACTGATGTCGTCAATGCGGCATGATCGTCGTCATGAGCATGGGAATTCTCGATGAGCTGGACTGGCGTGGGCTGATCGCGCAGTCGACCGACCGCGACGCCCTGGCCGAAGACCTGGCCAAGGGACCCATGACCGTCTATTCCGGCTTCGATCCGACCGCGCCCAGCCTGCACGCGGGCCACCTGGTACCCCTGTTGACGCTGCGGCGCTTTCAGCGCGCCGGGCACCGTCCGATCGTGCTCGCCGGCGGCGCCACCGGGATGATCGGCGACCCGCGGGACACGGGGGAGCGCACCCTCAACACCGCAGACACCGTCGCCGACTGGGCCGATCGCATCCGCGGCCAACTGGAGCGCTTCGTCGAGTTCGACGACACGCCCACGGGTGCCATCGTCGAGAACAACCTCTCCTGGACGGCCGAACTTTCGGCGATCGAGTTCCTGCGCGACCTGGGGAAATACTTCTCGGTCAACGTGATGCTCGACCGGGAGACGGTTCGGCGCCGGCTTGAGGGCGACGGTATCTCCTACACCGAATTCAGCTACATGCTGCTGCAGGCCAACGACTTCGTCGAACTGCACCAGCGGCACGGCTGTGCGCTGCAGATCGGCGGCTCCGACCAGTGGGGCAACATCGTGGCCGGCGCCCGGCTGGTGCGGCAGAAGGCCGGCGCCACCGTGCACGCCATGACGACTCCGCTGGTCACCGACTCCGAGGGCAAGAAGTTCGGTAAGTCGACCGGCGGCGGCAATCTGTGGCTGGACCCTGAGATGACCAGCCCCTATGCCTGGTACCAGTACTTCGTCAACACCGCCGACGCCGACGTGATCGGGTACCTACGCTGGTTCACCTTTCTGTCGTCGGACGAGATCGCCGAACTCGAGGACGCCACGAAGAACCGTGCGCATGAACGTGCCGCGCAGAAACGTTTGGCACGCGAACTCACCACGTTGGTGCACGGAGAAGCCGCGACGAAGGCTGTCGAGCTGGCCAGCCAGGCGCTGTTCGGTCGGGCAGAGTTGGCCGATCTCGACGAGCCGACCCTCGGTGCCGCGCTGCGCGAGGCCAGTAACGGAGCGGTGGCGCAGTTGAAGCCGGGCGGTCCGGACTCGATCACCGATTTGTTGGTCGCCACGGAATTGGTGAACAGCAAGGGCGCCGCGCGCCGCACCGTGGCAGAGGGCGGCGTCTATGTGAACAACATTCGTATTGAAAGCGACGAGTGGATACCACAGCATTCGGATTTTCTGCATGATCGCTGGCTCGTGTTGCGACGTGGCAAGCGCAACATCGCGGGCGTCGAGCGCACGGGCGTGTAGGCGCTCCGCGCCGAGCGCTCTGACCTGGAATAAGTTACGTGAGCACTAACGGGGAGTCAAATCGCCTGGTCACTGCGACGTTTTCCCAGGTC
>NZ_LZJD01000050.1:0-27152 GCF_001666875.1 Mycobacterium sp. E802 | reverse complement strand
ACCGCTTCGAACGACTCGGTGATCTCCCCCGCGTCCGCCTCATCGGCTGATGCGGTGTCGTCGTCAGCTTTGGCGCCGCGCGAACGTTCCCGCACGGCGTCGACGATCAGCAGCAACACGCCTATCACGCTGGCACCGATACAGACCCAGGCGATCAACTCATTGCTGGTGACCACCGCGGTCACCAGCGCGGCCAGGCCGATGACGGCAAGCACGAGCGCAATGATCAACATCGTTCAACCCTAAGGTGTGGTGGCCCCGAGATCGGGCCGGTTCACGACTGTGTCGAGAAGCCAGACGGACGGTCAGTTGTTGCCGCGGTTGAACTGGCTGAATCCTCCGGCGGAGTCGTTGTTGGCACTGGAATCCACCGGTGCGGCCGAACCGCGCTGGCCCAGCTCCTCGAGCTGCGACTCCAGGTAGGTCTTCAGGCGGGTCCGGTATTCACGCTCGAACGTGCGCAGCTGCTCCAGGCGGCCCTCCAGGACCGTGCGCTGCTGGTTGATCGTGCCCATGATCTCGGAGTGCTTGCGCTCGGCGTCGGCCTGCAGCGCGTCGGCCTTCTCCTGGGCCTGACGCAGCTGGGTCTCGGACCGGGTCTGCGCATCGGCCAGCATCGCGTCGGCGCGCTGACGGGCTTCCGAGACCGTGGTCTCGGCGGTCTTGCGGGCATCGCTGACCATGGCGTCGGCCTGGGCGCGGGCATCCGAGAGCAGCTTCTCCGACTCGGCCTTCGCCGTGGAGGTCAGGCGATCGGCGGTGTCCTGGGCCAGGCTGAGCACGCGGGCGGCACGCACGGCGGTGTCCTCGCTCGGCGCCGCGGCGGGGGCGGCCGGTGCCGGCGGGGCCTCGTACACCGGCTGGGGCGCCGGAGTGGGCTCGGGCTCCGGCTCGTAGACCGGGATGGACTGGCTGGACGCAGCGCCGCCACCGGCACGCGCCGAGGCCAGCTCGGAATCGAGCTCGGATACCCGCTGCCGAAGATCGGCGTTCTCCTCGATGAGCCGAGTCAGTTCGTTCTCAACCAGATCGAGAAAGGCATCGACCTCGTCCTCGTTGTAGCCACGTTTGCCGATGGGCGGCTTGCTGAACGCGACGTTATGGACGTCCGCTGGTGTGAGCGGCATTGTCTGCCCCCTTGAAGTCTTGGACTGTCAACCGATCTAAAAGTGTAAAGCCTTGCTTGAACGCAACTGGCGTCCATCCTGTCACACCAGACCCGGCGGTTGCAGTGGAGGCCTATTTTTAAGAACGAATTTCAATCTTCTTACGCATTTGCGGCGCGTCCGGCAAACGCCCGGAGCTGCTCGAATCGAGAGCGCACGCAGCGGATCTACTCACATCTACATGGCCGCGTTGAACGCCAGCTGCATGCCGATGAACGCCGCGAGCAGCAGCACCATGATCGACAGATCGAAGCGGACCGCGCCTATCGTGAGCTGGGGAATGAGCCGCCGCAGCAGTTTCACGGGCGGGTCGGTGACGGTCATGATCAGCTCCAGCACCACGACGGTCAGACCCCTGGGGTGCCAGTCACGGCTGAACGATCGGATGAACTCGACGACGACGCGTGCGATGAGCAGCAGCCAAAAGATGAACAGCGCGAAACCGAGGATTTCGAAAAACAGCGACAACTGAGCCGACCTCACTACAGCAGGATGTGTGACATTGGATACAGGTCGCCGTAGGCCGGACACATCTCACACAGACGACGTGGTCAACCGGTAGTGCGACGCCGCCAGCCTACCCGGGCCCGGTGGGCCGATCGGGCACGCGGCGACGTCGACGCGACGTATGTCGGGGCCTACTGATAGGAGTAGAAACCGGCCTCGGCGATCCGGCGGCGCTCCTCGGCGCTGACGTCGACGTCGGCCGGCGACAACAGGAAGACCTTGGTGGCCACCTTGTCGAACGAGCCACGCAGGGCGAACGCCAGGCCGGCGGCGAAGTCGACCAGGCGCTTGGCGTCGGCGTTGTCCATCGAGACCAGGTCCATGATCACCGGGGTGCCGTCACGGAACCGCTCACCGATGGTGCGGGCCTCGCTGTAGTCCTTGGGCCGCAACGTGGTGATCTTCGACAACGGGCTGCCCGCCTCGAAGAGCTCGGCCATCCGACGCGGGTCCATTGCCAGCGCACCACGGGTGCTGCCGCGCAGCGCGCCCAAACGCGGTGCCGCCCGGTCGAATTCACGGGGCCCGCGCATCCGCGGCTCGAACCGCTGCTCGTCGGCGAAACCGCCGGCATAGCCACCGCGGTAGGCCGGGCCGTCGTCGTACTCGGGACCCTCGTAGCCGTAGCTGTCCTCTTCGAACCGCTCGTCACGGGGGCGACGGGCGTAGCTGCGGGGCGCGCGCTCGTCGTCCTCGTAGTACTCGTCGTCGTAGTCCTCCATCGGCGCCATGCCGAAGTAGGCCTTGACCTTGTGCAGTGTGCTCATCTCGGCGACCCTTCTGCTGACCGTGGGGGTGGTGATGTTTGTGATGAAGATGTGACTGGTGTGACTACTGCGGGTGACGTTAGCGGGCGTTGCCCCAGGATCGCGGTTCCGACACGCACACACGTCGATCCATGTTTGACGGCGATGTCGAGGTCGCCGGACATCCCGGCCGACAGTTCCAGCCGGTGCTGGTAGTCGCGCTGCACCCGGTCCCGCTCGGCGGCCAGCCGGGAAAAAGCGTCGTCCGGGTCGGACTCCAGCGGCGGGACGCCCATCAACCCGATGAACTCCAGACCCGTGGCGGCGTTCGCTGAGCCGCAGATCTCGTCGACCAGCGCCCCGTCGTTCACATCGACGCCGCCGCGTGCGGTATCCCCGTCGAGGCTGATCTGGATGTAGACCCGCAACGGCGCGCTCCGCGTGCCGGCCGACAGCGCCTCGCTCGCCGCCCGGTCCAGTGCGGTCAACAGACGCATGCTGTCCACCGAGTGCGCGGTATGCGCCCACCCCGCGACGGCCCGCGCCTTGTTCCGCTGGATGCGCCCCACCATGTGCCAGCGAATCGGCGCCTCCGGCAATTTCTCGCGAACCGCCGCGACTTTATTGGCGGCCTCTTGTTCGCGGGATTCACCAAATGCCAGACACCCTAATTGGTTCAGAATAATGACATCGGAGGCCGGAAAGTATTTTGTAATCGGCAGTAATTCGATGTCATTGACATTTCTTCCGGCCGATTCTGCCGCCCGCGCCAAACGTGCCCGCGCCGCACCGAGCGCGGCGGTCAATTCGGCCGTCCGGTCGGCATCACGCCCGCGCTGCACGGTGCTCATCTCGGGCTCACTCGCGATCCACTCGGCTTTCTTTCTGTGATCGGTTCATCGGCTCGGCTCCATCCACACCACACTCGCCAGCCGTCCGGTCGGCGCGTCGCGGCGATGGCTGAACAGCGCCCGGTCGGCAACCGTGCACCTCGGGTCGACGTCGATCGCGGTGACGCCCAAACCCGTTAGCTGCCGGGCGATTCCGGCCCGCAGATCCAACCCGGGCGTACCGCGGGAGGTGGTGGTGCGCGACCCGGGCAGCGCCGCCTCGACATCGGCGGCCATCGATTCGGGCACCTCGTAGTTGGCGCCGCTGACCGCGGGCCCGAGCAGTACCGAGATATCCCCGACATGTGCGCCGGCGGCCACCATGGCCTCGACCGTCCGCGCGACGATGCCTTTTTGTGCACCCACCCGTCCGGCATGAACGGCGGCCACCACGCCGGCCCGGGCATCGCCCATTAATACCGGCACACAATCAGCGGTCACCACCACCAAAGCCAAACCCGGCCGCGACGTCACCAATGCATCGGTATTTTCGACCGCGCCCCGGTGCGGACCGTCCACCGTGACGACGTGATCACTGTGCACCTGATTCATCCACACCAACGCATCGGCGCCCACAGCGGCGGCCAGCCGACGACGGTTCTGGGCCACGGCGGCCGGATCGTCACCGACGTGATCGCCAAGGTTGAACGAATCGAACGGGGGCGCCGAGACACCGCCGGCCCGGGTGGTGGTCACCCGGCGAATACGCACACTCACGATCCCAGTATCCGAACCGCCCGTGAAGCCCGGGTCAGTGCCGCATGAACGGCGGCACGTCGACATCGTCGTCGGAGATCCCGCCGTCTCCGTCCCCGCCGACACTGACGGTGGCGCCATTGGTGTGCGCCGGCACGCTCGCCGCGTCCGTCGGCTCGAACAGCGACGTCGTCACCTTGCCCGCCCGCGCCGTGGCGATCGGCTGGGTCTGCGCCGCGCTCGGGCTGACCACCGGCTTACGGCTCGGCCCCGCACTGTCGAATCCGGCGGCGATGACCGTGACCCGCACCTCGTCACCCAGCGAGTCGTCGATCACGGTGCCGAAGATGATGTTGGCCTCGGGGTGCGCCGCGTCCTGCACGAGCGAGGCGGCCTCGTTGATCTCGAACAGGCCCAGATCACTACCGCCGGCCACCGACAGCAGCACACCCTGGGCACCCTCCATTGAGGCTTCCAGCAGCGGCGAGTTGATCGCGATCTCGGCGGCCTTGAGTGCCCGGCCGTCACCGCGCGCCGAGCCGATGCCCATCAACGCGGTACCCGCCCCGCTCATCACGCCTTTGACGTCGGCGAAGTCGACGTTGATCAACCCGGGCGTGGTGATCAGATCGGTGATGCCCTGAACGCCGTTGAGCAGCACCTCGTCGGCGCTGCGGAAGGCGTCCATCAACGACACTGCGGCATCACCCATCTGCAGCAGCCGGTCGTTGGGGATGACGATGAGGGTGTCGCAGCTCTCGCGCAGCGTCTGGATACCGTTCTCGGCCTGGTTGCTTCGGCGCTTGCCCTCGAACGAGAACGGCCGCGTCACCACGCCGACGGTGAGTGCACCGAGCTTGCGGGCGATCGACGCCACCACCGGCGCGCCGCCGGTTCCGGTACCGCCGCCCTCACCGGCGGTGACGAACACCATGTCGGCGCCGCGCAGCAGCTCTTCGATGTCGTCCTTGGCGTCCTCGGCTGCCTTACGGCCCACCTCGGGATCCGCCCCGGCACCGAGGCCACGGGTGGAGTCACGCCCGACATCGAGCTTGACGTCGGCGTCACTCATCAGCAGTGCCTGTGCGTCGGTGTTGATAGCGATGAACTCGACGCCCTTGAGGCCCTGTTCGATCATCCGGTTGACGGCGTTGACACCGCCGCCGCCGATACCAACCACCTTGATTACCGCGAGGTAGTTATGCGGGGGGGTCATCGTGGTCTTCCTCCCAAGTCGGGTGTTCACAGTGCTTCTGACGCCGAATCCTCCCGAGCAAACCCTCAACCTCAACCATAGGCTTAGAGTTATGTCAAGTAGTTCCGCGCAAACAGAACGGTAGGGGGCCAACGGCGCCGATCGTGGCAGGCGCGCCGACGCGCGTGCGGCAATTTCTGCCGAAGACCCGAATCTCTTCGCGGGCGGTCTACTTCACCGTGGGCAGATCCGGGCTCGAGACGTCGTAGGTGTGGCCCGGCTGGGTCAACAGGGCGGCCAACTTCAACGCCTTTTCCTCGGTCCGGTCGTTGGTCCCCCACACCACGACTCGGCCATCGGTGAGCGTCAACGCGATCGAGGCCACCGATGGCGCGGCGATCCGGCCGACCTGGGCGACCACATCCGGCGGCAAGGCCAGCATCACTTCGAGGGCGGCCTTGGTGGCCGGGTCCTTGGGGCCGGGATGGTCGGTATCGAGATACGGCAGTGTGGGCGGAGGCGGCTCGGTGGCGAAGTCGACGCCGTCGCGGTCGAACAGATGCGGCCCGTCCGGATAATCCTTGACCACCACCGGGACTCGCTCGACCACGGTGATCCGCAGGGTCGACGGGTACTCCCGCTGCACCCGTGCGGTGGCGATACGCCGGATGGCGGCGACGCGCTCGGCGACCGCGTCCGTGTCGATCTGCAACAGCGGCGTGCCCGGCGCCACCGCCGCGGCCGCCAACACCTGCTCCGTGGGCACCGCGGCCGCACCCGTGACCGCCACGGTGCGGGCCGACATCACCGGCGTGAAATACAGCACCAGGCCCAGCGCCACCGCCACCACGCTTGCCAGCGCGGTCCACAGCAGCACCTTGAGACCGCGAACAGTGCTGCGGGCCACCGTATTCGGCGCATCTGCAGATTGACCGATCCGGCGCTTGGCCTCGCGGCGAGCCTGCTCGATGGCCATCGCGCGGTCCCGCGCGGCACGGCGCTCGGCGCGCTCACGGCGGGCCCGGCGGCGGGGGCCCTCGTAGTCGGGTTCTCCCGCGGGCGGCGAGTCGGAGCCCTCCGCGGGCGGCGAGTCGGGGTCGGCCGCGGAAGGCGTGGTGTCCGCCTCGCCGGGAACCTCGGTCACCTCGTCGGGACCGCCGGGACCCGCCTCGGTCACGGCGACTCCGAGGACGAACGGCCCGGGGCGCTGCGGTTGGCCTTGATTCCGAGCTCGGTCAGGATCTCCTGGCCGAGCATCGTGACATCGCCGGCGCCCATGGTGAGCACCACATCCCCGGAGCGGGCCGCAGCTGCCACCGTCGCTGCCACCGCCGAGAAATCGGGCACGTAGGTGACTGTCGAGGTGACATGTTCGGCGACCGTGGCGCCACTGATCCCGGGCAGCGGCTGCTCGCGCGCACCGTAGACGTCAAGGACGAAGACCTCGTCGGCGGCACTGAGTGCGGCGCCGAACTCGGTCGCGAAAGTCGCGGTGCGCGAATACAAGTGGGGCTGGAACGCGACGAGGACCCGGCCACCCGTCTGGGCCACGACGGAACGAGCGGCCTCCAGCGTGGCCCGCACCTCGGTGGGATGGTGCGCGTAGTCATCGAAGACCCGAACCCCGGCCGTCGAACCCACCAGCTCGAAACGCCGTCGCACGCCCTCGAATTCGGCCAGCCCGTCGAGCACGGTTTCCGCCGACGCGCCCACCTCGATGGCGGCCAGCAACGCCGCCAGCGCATTGAGCGCCATGTGCCGGCCCGGTACCGCCAGGCGGATCGCCCGCGGATGCGGCTCACCGGCGAGTTGGATGTGGGCCACCGCACCGGTCCCCTGTTGCTCCCAATTCAGCAGGGTGCCCGCCAGGTCATCGGCCGGGGAGCTGCCGTAGCGCAAGACCCGGATTCCCAGTGCCGCAGTATGTTCGGCGAGAGTCGCAGATCCCGGATCGTCGGTACACACCACGAGCGCACCACCGGGTGCGATGCGGTCGACGAAGGCGGAGAAGACCTCTGTGTAGGCCTGCTCGCTACCGAAGAAGTCCAGATGGTCGGCCTCGATGTTGGTGACCACCGCGACATTCGGGGTGTACTCCAGCAGCGAGCCGTCGCTCTCGTCGGCCTCGGCGACAAAGCATGTCCCACTGCCGTGGTGGGCATTGGTCCCTGCCTCACCCAACTCTCCGCCGACGGCGAACGACGGATCGAAACCGCTGTGCTGCAACGCCACGATGAGCATCGACGTGGTGGTGGTCTTGCCGTGGGTTCCGGTCACCATCACCGTGGTGTAGCCGGCCATCAACTTGGCCAGCACCACCGGCCGCAGGATCACCGGGATTCCCCGGCGCCGAGCCTCGACCAGTTCCGGATTCGTCTTGGGGATTGCCGCGTGGGTGGTGACCACAGCGGTCGGCCCACCCGGCAACAGATCCAGTGACGCCGCGTCATGGCCGATCCGGATCTCGGCACCGCGGGCCCGCAACGCGACCACGCCGCGTGACTCCTTGGCGTCCGATCCCGAGACCAGCCCGCCACGGTCCAGCAGGATGCGGGCCACACCCGACATCCCGGCTCCCCCGATCCCGACCATGTGCACCCGCTCCAACTCGGCCGGAAGTGAATTACCGTTCACCGCAGCTTCTTTCGTTGGTTACGGACGACATCGAGGGCAACCTGCGCTACCTGCCGGGCCGCATCGGGATGGCCGGACAACGACGCGGCTGCCGTCATCGCGGCCAAGCGCGCGTCATCGGTCATCAATGCCGCGACGGTATCGGCCACGAACTCACCGGTGAGATCGGCGTCGTCGACGATGACGCCGCCGCCGGCCGACACCACCGGCAGCGCATTGAACCGCTGCTCACCGTTGCCGATCGGCAGCGGGACGTACACCGCGGGCAGGCCCACGGCGGTCACCTCGGCCACGGTCATCGCCCCGGAGCGGCAGATCGCGAGATCCGCTGCGGCGTAGGCCAGATCCATCCGGTCCAGGTAGGGCACCGCGACGTAGGGGGGCGCACCCTCATCGGCGGCCGGAAGCTCCAGGGTGTTCTTGGGCCCATGGGCGTGCAGAACCGAAACACCCGCAGCCGCAAGGGCCCCAGCCGCCGAGGACACCGCGCGGTTGATCGACTGTGCCCCCTGGGAGCCACCGAACACCAACAGCACCTTGGCATCCGGGGCAAATCCGAAGAATGCCCGCGCTTCGGCCCGCAGCGCCGCACGGTCCAGCGAGGTGATCGCGGCGCGCACCGGCACCCCGACGACCTCGACCTTGCGCAACCCCGGCTCGGGGACCGCCGAGAGCACCCGGCGCGCCGAGATGGCACCGACCCGGTTGGCCAGCCCCGCGCTGGCGTTCGCCTCATGGACCACCACCGGAACGGCATGGCGACGCCCGCGCAGGCCGAAGCCGCCGCGCGCGGCGAGATAGGCCGGCAGCGCCACGTACCCTCCGAAGCCGATCACCACGTCGGCTTCAACGCCGGCGAGCACCGAGCGGGTCTCGCGGATCGCGGTACGCACCCGCAGCGGCAACCGCACCAGATCGCCCGACGGCTTGCGCGGCAGCGGGACCGGGGTGATCAACTCCAGGTCATACCCGCGCTGCGGCACCAGCCGGGTCTCCAGGCCCCGGGCCGTGCCGAGGGCGGTGATACGCACCTGTGGGTCGAGCTCCCGCAGCGCGTCGGCCACCGCCATCGCCGGCTCGACGTGACCCGCCGTCCCGCCACCGGCGAGAACGACTGATATCCCCCGGTCGCTTCGCTCCTGCCCCCGAGGATCAGAAATCCGGCTCACCCGTAACGCTGACCTTCCAAAGTCCGGGTCCGTCGACCCTGTTTCCGCTGGCCTGCACCATATCGGACCGACGACCTGCCCGTTCCGGCCGGCTGCTGGGCGCGGGCCCGTCCGGACCGCCCGCCGCGACCGTCCGCGCCTTGCGGGGCGCGGCGCCGAGCCGCGGGTTGTCTGGCCGAGCCTTGCTTGCCGGCCTGCTTGGTTGCCTGTTTGGCGGTCTTTTTCGGGGCCGGTTTGGTGCCGGCCTTGCCCGGGCTGCGGGTGGGCGCCTTGCGGCGGTCGTGCAGGCGGTTGCGGGCCACCTCCAACCGGGTGGGGACGTAGGGTTCGGGGAGCGGAAGCCGCAGCAACCGGTTCATCCGATCGTCGCGCCCGGCCCGCAACGCGGCCACCGCCTCGGGCTCGTGCCGAGCCGCGTTGGTGATCAAACCCATCATCAAAAGCGTTGTGGCCTGGGATGACCCGCCGGCCGAGATCAGCGGCAGCTGCAGCCCGGTCACCGGCAACAGCCCCACCACGTAACCGACGTTGATGAACATCTGGCCGACCACCCACAGCGTGGTGGTGGCCGCCAGCAGGCGCAGGAACGGATCGGCCGAACGCCGGGCGATGCGCATCCCGGTGTAGGCGAACAAGCCGAACAGTGCCAGCAGCCCCACCGCACCGATGAAGCCGAGCTCTTCGCCGATGATCGCGAAGATGAAGTCGTTGTGTGCGTTGGGTAGATAGTTCCACTTGGCGGTGCCCTGGCCGAGGCCGTCACCGAAGATGCCGCCGTTGGCCAGCGCGAACCGGGCCTGCCGGGACTGGTAGCCGATGCCTTGGGAATCGGCCGCCGGGTCCAGCCAGGATTGCACCCGGTCAGACCGGTAACCGGCGGAAAGTGCCAGCACGCCGGCCGCGAGGACCGCCGCCAGCAACGACGACAGGAAGACGCGCAGCGGCAGTCCGGCGTACCAGAGCAGGCCCAGCAGGATGATGCTCAGCGACACGGTCTGCCCCAGGTCGGGCTGGGCGACGATCAATGCCAGAGCGATCACCGCGGCGGGGACCAGCGGGATCAGCATCTCGCGCAGTGACGCCCGCTCCATGCGCCGGGCCGCGAGCAGATGTGCACCCCAGATGGCGAACGCGATCTTGGCCAGTTCCGAGGGCTGCATGGAGAAGCCGGCGACGACGAACCAGCCGCGCGACCCGTTGGCCACCTTGCCGATGCCGGGGATGAGCACCAGCACCAGCAGCACGATGGTGAAGGCGAAACCGGGAAAGGCCAGCCGGCGCAGCGTCCGCACCGGGATTCGCAAGGCCAGGTAGAACGCGATCAACCCGACGACGGTCCACATCACCTGCCGGCCGAACACCGCCCACGGCGAGCCGTCGAAATCGTAGGAGTACACCCCCGAGGCCGAGAGCACCATGATCAGACCGAGCGTGGTGAGCAGCGCGGTGACCGCGATGATCAGGTGAAACGAGGTCATCGGCCGACCGAGCCAGACACCGAAGCGCGTGCGTGGCGTCGCGGCGGCCGTGGAGCTGGACTCGGCGGATCCCGCCGCGGCAGCCGCGGCGGCATCGTCGGCCCCGCCGGTCGCGTCACCGCTGCCGCGGCGCAACCGGGCCAGGATGCTGACCACCCTCGTCTACCCGATCGCGGCGCGCACGGCCCCGGCGAACGCATCGCCGCGCTGACCGTAGCCGCTGAACTGATCGAAGGACGCGCCTGCCGGGGCCAGCAAAACGGTGTCGCCCGAGGCGGCCAGCCCGCGGGCGGCAGCTACGACCGCCGCCATGACCGCGTCGGAGACCGGCCGGTCACCGACTTCGATCACACGAGTCACATGATCACCAAGGGACTCATTTGTCTCAAGCACCCCAGAATCCTCCCCCGTCACAACCTCGACGACGGGGACATCCGGGGCGTGTCGCGATAACGCATCGGCAACCATGTGCCGGTCGCGGCCGATCAACACCACTCCGACCAGCCGATTCGCCACTGCACGGACCAACTCGTCGACCGATGCGCCTTTCAGCAATCCTCCGGCGATCCAGACCACCCGGTCGAACGCGGTGATCGAGGCCTGTGCGGCATGGGGGTTGGTGGCCTTGGAATCGTCGACGAAACTCACTCCGTCGACCACCCCGACCGGCTCGGCCCGGTGCCTGCCGACCTGAAACGATGCCAAGGCCGACGCGATGGACCGCGGCGACACCCCGACCGCACGGGCCAGCGCCGAGGCGGCCAACGCGTCAAGCACCCCGACGGGCCCCGCCACCGGAATCGTCGCCGAATCCGCCAGCTCGACGTCGTCGCCAAAGGCGCGGTCGACGAGCGTGCCGGCGCGTACCCCGAGCTCCCCAGGCTCGGGCTCCCCCAGCCGAAAGCCGACCCGCACCGGCGCCGCGGCGGCCGGCAACAGTCCCGCCGCCACCGGATCGTCGAGACCGACCACCGCCACCCGTCCGGCCAGTGCCCGGGCTTTGTCGGCGGCATAAGCCGCCATCGACCCGTGCCAGTCCAGATGATCCTCGGCGACATTGAGCACCACACCGGCCTCCGGCCGCAGAGACGGCGCCCAGTGCAATTGGAAACTGGACAACTCGACCGCGAGGTGGTCGGCGGGCTGGTCCAGCACGGCCAGCACCGGGTCACCGATGTTGCCGCACAACAAGCTCCGTCGCCCATCGGCCAGCAGCATGTCGTGCAGCATCGAGGTGGTAGTGGTCTTGCCGTTGGTGCCCGTGACCACCATCCAGCGCCGCGGCGGTCCGTACCGACCGGCGGCGTCCAGCCGCCAGGCCAGTTCGACGTCGCCCCAGATCGGTACCCCGGCCGACGCGGCGGCGGCCAGCACGGGGGCCGTGGGAGGGAATCCGGGGCTCGTCACCACCAGCGCGTAGTCGGCGATGCCGGCGATGGCGCCGGCGGGATCGATGACCGCGGTGCCCTGCTCGGCGTACGACCGCAGGGCCTCGGCATTGTCATCACACAGGGTGGCCGCCACTCCCAGCGGCGCCAGCGCCGCCAGCACGGCCCGGCCCGTCACCCCGGCGCCGGTGACCAACACCGGCGCGCCGGGTGTCAGCAGCGACAGCTCACCGGCCGGCACGTCAGGCCCCGACAGCGGTGAGCCACTCGCTGTAGAACAACGCCACGCCCAGGCCGCAGGCGATCGCCGTCAGCAGCCAGAACCGGATGATCACCGTGGTCTCGGCCCAACCCACCAACTCGAAATGGTGATGGAACGGCGCCATCCGGAACACCCGGCGGCCCGTGGTGCGGAACGCCAGGATCTGCACCACCACCGAGGTCACCTCGGCCACGAACAGCGCGCCCAGCACCACGGCCAGGATCTCGGTGCGGCTGGTCACCGACAACCCGGCGATGATGCCGCCCAGCGCCAGCGAGCCGGTGTCGCCCATGAAGATCTTGGCTGGCGCGGCATTCCACCACAGGAAGCCGATGCAGGCCCCGGCCGTGGCGGCGGCGATGATCGCCAGGTCCAGCGGGTCGCGCACGTTGTAACAGCCCAGGCCGGGGGCGGTGGCGCAGGCGTTGCGGTACTGCCAGAACGTGATCAGCACATAGGCCGCGCACACCATCGCCATTGCGCCGGCCGCCAGGCCGTCGAGGCCGTCGGTGAAGTTCACCGCGTTGGACCACGCGCTGACGATCACCACGCAGAACACCACGAACACCCAGGAGGCCAGGGTCACGGTGGCAATCTCGCGGACATAGGACAGATCCGGGCTGCCCGGGGTCAGGCCGTCGCCGTTGCGGAACTGCAGGACCAGCACGCCGAACAGCACCGCGGCGGTCAACTGACCGACGGTCTTGGCGGTCTTGTTCAATCCGAGGTTGCGCGAGCGCCGCAGCTTGATCAGATCGTCGACGAATCCGACCAGGCCGAGCATCGTGGCCAGACCCAGCACCAGCAGCCCCGACGCCGACGGACCCTCGCCGCCCAACGCCACGCCGACCAGGTGGGTCCCCAGATACGCCGCCCAGATGCCGGCCACGATTGCCACCCCGCCCATCGACGGGGTGCCGCGCTTCTTGGCGTGGCTGGCCGGACCGTCCTCCCGGATCTCATGGCCCAGCCCGCGCTTGGTGAACAACCGGATGAGCGCAGGCGTCAGCAGGATCGACACCGTCAGTGCGATGCCGACGGCGATCAGGATGAGCTTCATCGGTCGCCGCCCCCGGCGCTGACCAACGCGTCGGCCAAGGCACCCAAGCCCACCGAGTTGGATGCCTTCACCAGCACCACGTCCCCGGGTTGCAGCTCAGCGCGCAGCAGGGCCAGTGCAGCGTCGGCGTCGTCGACCATCGTGGACTCAGATCCCCACGAACCCTCCATCACCGCGCCGTGGTGCATGGCGTTCATAGTCCTCCCGGTGCCGACGACGATTAATCGAGACACATCTAAGCGCACGGCGAACCGACCGATGGCGTCATGCTCGGTAATCGTGTCGTCACCGAGTTCGGCCATCTCACCCAGCACCGCCCAACTGCGACGTTTCCCCCCGCCCGCATCTCCGGCAGCCCGGCGGGCCATCCAGGCCAGCGCCTTGAGCCCGGCACGCATCGAATCCGGGTTGGCGTTGTAGGCGTCGTTGATCACCGTCACGCCGTCGGCACGGGTGGCGACCTGCATGCGATGCCGCGAGACCGGACCGGCACCCGCCAGCGCCGTGGCCACCTGTTCCAAGCCGGCACCGCACTGCAGCGCGACGGCGGCCGCACACAACGCGTTGCTCACCTGATGGTCACCGTGCACCGCGAGCGTCACCTCGGTCTCGTCCCCGCCTGCGTGCAGCGTGAACCGCGGGCGGGCCAGCTCGTCGAGGGTGACCGGGCCCGCCCAGACGTCGACCTGGGAACCCGGCTCACGCGAGACCCGCACCACCCGGGCCTCGGTCACCTCGGCCATCGCCGCCACCGCGGAGTCGTCCGCGTTGAGGATGACCACGCCCGAGGCCGGAACCGCTTGCGGCAACTCGGCTTTCGTCCTGGCAATGGCCTCGCGCGAACCGAACTCGCCGAGATGCGCGGTGCCCACGTTGAGCACCACCGCGATCTGCGGCGGCGCGATGGCCGCCAGCGCGGCGATATTGCCGGGATGCCGGGCCGACATCTCCAGGATCAGGTAGTCGGTCTCGGGCGTGGCCCGCAGCACCGTCCAGGGATGCCCGAGCTCGTTGTTGAACGAGCCCGGCGGCGCGATCACCTCTCCGAGCGGGGCCAGCACCGCGGCCAGCAGATCCTTGGTCGAGGTCTTACCCGAGGATCCCGTCACCCCGATGATCTTCAGCCCACCGGCGACGAGTTCGGCGGCCACCGCCGCAGCCAGCTTGGCCAGCGCGGCCAGTACCGCCGCACCGGAGCCATCGGTGTCGAATTCCAAAGCGCCCGAAGCACTGTCGGCTGCTCCGGGGGCAGCTTGCACGATGATGGCCGGGACGCCGACCGGCCGGGCCGCCAGAACCGCCACGGCCCCGGCTGCCACCGCCGCGGCGGCGAAGTCGTGCCCGTCGGAACGCGCCCCGGGCAGCGCGAGGAACAACCCACCGGGGCCGACCGCACGCGAGTCGAACTCCACCGTGCCGGTGACCCGGGTGACCGCCGCCTCTTCAGCGGTGATGTCGACCAGTTCGCCGCCCACGATCTCGGCGATCCTGGCGATGGTCATCTCGATCACGTACCCGTCTCCCCTGTCTTGAGTGCCTCCAACGCCGCCGCGAGCTCGTCGCGATCGTCGAACGGCCGGGTGTGGCCACCGGCGGTCTGCCCACTCTCATGGCCTTTTCCGGCGATCAACACGATGTCACCCGGGCCGGCCCAGGCCACGGCGTACTCGATCGCGGCGCGCCGGTCGGCGACCTCGGCCACCTCGGCGCCCGTCGAGGCTTCCGCGGCCCCGGCCATGATCGCCGCCCGGATCAGTCCCGGATCTTCGTCGCGGGGGTTGTCATCGGTGACGACGACAAGGTCGGCCAGTTCCGCGGCGACCCGCCCCATCGGCCCGCGCTTGCCCGTATCCCGGTTACCGCCGGCCCCGAACACCACCCCGATGCGGCCCGGCCCCGACGCCCGCAGCGTCTCCAGTACGGCCTGCAGCGCACCCGGCTTGTGCGCGTAGTCCACCAACGCCAGGAACGGCTGCCCCCGGTCGATCGGCTGCAGCCGGCCGGGAACGGTGGCCGTCGCCAGGCCCGCAGCGGCCTGCTCGGGCGACACCCCGGCACCGGCCAGCAGCGCGATCGCCAGGGCCGCGTTGGCGACGTTGTATCCGCCGGTCAGTCCGATCTGCATCCGGTGCGACGCGCCGGCGGGATCGACGAGGGTGAACTGCTGGGAGCCCACTCCGACGGCCGTGACGTCGCGCACCTGCCAGTCCGCGGACCGGCCCGAGGCGCTGACCGTCACTACCTCCTGCGCCCGGTGGGCCATGGCGGCGCCGGCCTCGTCGTCGACGCAGATCACCGCTGCCGCGGCGTGGTTACGTGACCGGGGGTCGAACAGCCGCGCCTTGGCCTCGAAGTAGTCGGCCATCGTGGGGTGGAAATCCAGGTGGTCGCGCGAGAGATTGGTGAACCCGCCCAGCGCGAACGCGATGCCGTCGACACGACCCAACGTCAGCGCATGGCTGGACACCTCCATCACCACGGTGTCCACCCCGCTTTCGACCATCACGGCCAACAGCGCCTGCAGATCCGGCGCCTCGGGCGTCGTCAGCGAACTCGGCACGTCGCGGCCGTCGATCCGCACCCCGACCGTGCCGATCAACCCGGCCACCCGGCCCGCGGCACGCAGACCGGCCTCCACCAGATACGTGGTCGTCGTCTTACCCGACGTTCCGGTCACCCCGATCACGGTCAGCCGCTCCGAGGGCCGGCCGTACACCTCGGCGGCCACGTCACCGAGCACCGAGCGAGGGTCGGCATGGACCAGGATCGGGACGTCGAGCCCGGCGAGTTCGGCCGCGCCGGTCTGATCGGTGAGCACCGCCACCGCGCCGGCGGCGACGGCGTCGGCCGCGTAACGGGCCCCGTGCACCGCCGAGCCCGGCAGTGCGGCGAACAGGTCACCCGGCCGGGCGTCCTGGCCGCGCAGGGTAACTCCCGTCACCCGGAGTTCCGGCGAGAGACTTCCGGCGGCGGAGGTTGCCCTGACCTGTTCGGCGAGCGACACGAGATATTGGCCGGCGGGACGGCTGGGACGCAGCTTCATGGCCATGCCACAGTACCCATCTGCGGTCCGCCGACCGCGATAGCCATGACTGTGGGGGTCAGGTCGCCTGCAGGGTCAACCGCGGACCGGGATCCGGCGACAACGGGACGTTGTGCCGTTGCAGCAGCCACGAAGCGATGTTGTGGAACAGCGGGGCCGCCGAGGATCCGGGTGAGCCGTCGGCTGCCCGGTGCGGCGCGTCCATCATGATGCCGACGACGTAGCGCGGATCGTCTGCCGGCGCCATGCCCGCGAAGGTGATCCAGTAGACGTCGTTGTAGTAGCAACCGCACGCCGGATTGATCTGCTGCGCGGTACCGGTCTTGCCGGCGATCTGGTAGCCCTCGACCGCGGCCTGGGGGCCGGTGCCCTGCTGCACGCCCATCGGATCGCGTTGCACGATGGCGCGGAACATGTTGCGCACCGTGCGGGCGGTTTCCGCCGACACCACCCGGACGCCCTCGGGCCGTGGCTCGTCGGTACGACTGCCGTCCGGCCCGATCGTGGACTTGATGATCCGCGGCGGGATCCGCACGCCGTCGTTGGCGATGGTCTGGTACATCGCCGCCATCTGCAGCAGCGTCATCGAAAGACCCTGTCCGATCGGCAGATTGGAGAACGAACTGCCCGACCACTGATCAATCGGCGGGACCAGGCCGGAGCTCTCACCCGGCAGCCCTACACCGGTGCGTTGGCCCAGGCCGAACTTGCGCACCATCTCGTAGAACCGCTCCGGGCCGATCCGCTGAGCCAGCATCAAGGTGCCGACGTTGGACGACTTCCCGAATACCCCGGTGGTGGTGTACGGCATGACCCCGTGGTTCCAGGCGTCATTGACGGTGACGCCGCCCATGTCGATCGAGCCGGGCACCTGCAGGACCTCGTCCGGACTGGTCAGCCCCAACTCGATGGCCGTCGCCGCGGTGATGATCTTGTTGACCGAACCCGGCTCGAACGGCGAGGACACCGGCAGGTTGCCCATCTGCCGATTCTCCTGACGCCCGATGTCCTGGCTCGGGTCGAACGTGTTGTCGTTCGACATCGCCAGCACCTCAGCGGTTTTCGCGTCGAGCACAACCGCGGAGACGTTCTTGGCACCCGAGGCGTCCTTGGCCTGTTGCACCTGCTGCTGGACGTAGTACTGGATGTCGTCGTCAAGGGTCAGTTGCACGGTGGAACCGTTGACCGCATCGTGGCGGTTGCGGTAACTGCCCGGGATCACCACGCCGTCCGAACCACGGTCATACGTCACCGAGCCGTCAGCACCGGCCAAGACCGCGTCGAGCGAATCCTCCAGTCCGAGCAGACCGTGTCCGTCCCAATCGATTCCGCCGACGATGTTCGCCGCAAGCGAGCCGCCCGGATACTGCCGCAAATCCTGGCGTTCCGAGCCCACCTCGGGGAACTTGTCGGTGATCGCACCGGCGATCGCCGGATCGACCGCACGGGCCAGATAGACGAAAGTCTCGTTGCTGCGCAGCTTCTTGAGCACGGTCTTGGCATCGGGGCGGTTGTCCAGCCGGGTGGCCACCTCCTTGGCGATCTCGGTCAGCCGGTGATCCGGATCGGGCGCATCGGCCGACTTGGCCTTGGCCTCCTCCAGTTGCTTGCGGACCCGCACCGGCTGGAAAGTCAGCGCCTTGGCCTCGATCGTGAATGCCAACTTGTCATCGTTACGGTCGATGATGCTGCCGCGCATGGCCGGATTCACGTCGGTGACCTTGAGCTGACCGGCTGCCTCGGCCCGCAGACCCGCCGCCCGGGGCACCTGGAGGCTGAACAACTGGGCGGCCGCGATGATCAACACCCCGAACATGACCACGTTGCCGGCCCGGTGCCGGAACACGAAAGACGAACTCCGCAAACCTGCGTCAGGAGTCGCGATCCGAGTACGGCGTAGCCGCGCCTCGTGCCCCTGCCCGGATGCGGCCGGTTTACCCCGCTGCGGCGTCGCAGGTGTCCGGCGGTCCTGGCGGCGGCTCATGCTGCCGGTGCCGGGACGTTCATGGCGGCCGCGGGGACGTGTGCGGCCGGTGCCACCGGCGGGCTGAACTGCTCAAGCGGAGTGGCCGGTGCCGGCGCCGCAACGGGTGCGGGAGCTGCCGGCGCCGCAGCGGGTGCGGCGGGCATCGGTGCGGCCGGTGCGGGAGCCGGCGCGGCGAGGACCGGTCCGGGAGCGGTCGGCACCCCGGCCACCGGCACCTGCGGCGGGGCGGGGGCCGGCGCAGGTGCGGCGAGCACGTCGGGAGCCGGCGCCGGCGGCGCCTGGGGAACCGGGACCGGGCCGGGAACCGGGGGCAACGCACCCGGCGCCCCGTGCGGCGCCTCGGCTTGGGGAACCGGAAGACCCGGTGCGACCGGGTTGAGCGCACGCGGTGTACGCACCGTCAACTCCCGTGGGTCCACGACCCGCGGCGCCGGAGCCGCGGGGGGCGACGGCGGGGCTTCCTCCGGCAACGGCGTGTTCAACGGGGGCGGTGGCACGCCTTCGGCGGGCTTGGGGGTGCCGACCACCGTCCAGTTGCCTGTGCCGTCCTGCACCAGATGCGCGGTGTCGCGCGACGGGATCATGCCCAGATTGCGCGCCGACTCGGCCAGCGCCGGCGCCGCCTGCGCCTCGAGGACGTCGCGCTCCAAGGCCTCTTTCTGTTGCGACAGGCCCTCATTGACCTGGCGGGCATGCCCCAACTGGTAGGACCGCTCCGCCGATCCGGTCGACAACCACAGCGTGACCGCGAGCCCGATACCGAGCGCTGCGATCACCAGCACGACGAACGGGACCCTCGCGATGAGAACGCGCGGATTCAGTTCGATCGATGCCAACCGAACCAGGAGCCGCTCCCGCAACCGCACCCGCAGTGGCGGGCGGACGACCTTGGGAGCCTTGGCTTTACGCGCCTTTGCCCGAGCCTTGGCCTGGCTGGCGCTCTTGGGCCGCGCCGGGCGGGTCCCCGGTCGTTGAATCGGTCCGGTACCCGGCGCGGTACGCGCGGGCCGTTGTTCAGAGACCGGCCGACGTTTGCGCGGCGGAGCCTCACCCCGCCGTCCACCCCCTCGCGGGGGCTGCCGCACCCCACGCCTGCGATCCGCCTCACGCGGCTGTTCGGGTCGCTTCACCTTCATGAGTTGCCCCCTTCCCCAACCTTTTCCAGTGCCCGCAGCCGCACCGGAGCGCTACGCGGATTGCGATCGATCTCAGCTTGGCGAGCCCGCTCGGCCCCCCGGGTCAATGCGACGAACTCGGGTTCGTGCCCGGGCAACTCGATCGGCAACCCGGGCGGTGTGCGTGATGCGGTGGCCGCACTGAACGCCTGCTTGACGATGCGGTCCTCCAACGACTGATAGGCCATCACCACGATGCGTCCGCCGTCGACCAATGCGGCCAGGGCGGCGGGCAGCGCGGCCCGCAGTGAGTCCAACTCGCCGTTGACCGCGACCCGCAGCGCCTGGAAGGTGCGCTTTCCCGGATGTCCCCCGGTTCTGCGCGCCGGCGCCGGGATGGCCTCGTACAGCAGCTCGACCAACTCGCCGGTGGTCGAGAACGGTTGCTGCGTACGCCGTCTGACCACCTTGTCGGCGATCCGGCCGGCAAACCGCTCTTCCCCGAAATCCCGAAGAATCCGCGCAATCGACTTGGCGTCGTAGGTGTTGAGAATGTCCGCGGCGGTCAACGGCGCATCGGGATCCATCCGCATGTCCAGCGGCGCATCCGCGGAATAGGAGAAACCGCGTTCGGTCTGGTCGAGCTGCATCGAGGACACCCCGAGGTCGAACAACACCCCGTCGACCTGCCGCACGCCGGAATCGGCTATGGCGCCGGCGATTCCGTCGTAGCGGGTCCGCACCAGCCGCATACGGTCTCCGAACGGGGCCAGCCGGGCACCGGCGATACTCAGCGCGTTGGGGTCGCGGTCCAGACCGATCACCTGTAGACCGGCGAACTCGCTCAGGAAACGCTCGGAATGACCTCCGGCCCCCAACGTGGCGTCCACCAGCACCGCACCGGAGCCGTCGGCGTGACGGCGGGTGAGCGCGGGGGCCAACAACTCGACGCAGCGGTCCAGCAGGACCGGGATGTGCCCGTGGTCTGGGGAGTCTGACACCGCTGAAACACCTCCGCTCGGATCGGCCCCTGCACCGGGGTCTCTGTCCGAATTCACGGACCTGGCGTTGGGGAAGTACGCCAGGGCCAATTCGGGCAGAGGCCTCGCTGCACGGGCTAAGTCCAGGCCGGCCGCCGGTTGACCGGCCGTGTCGACGGCACCATCAGATAATGTCGCGCAGGGTTTCATCGGTGGCCGCGGAGAAGTTTTCTTCGTGGGTCTGCTGGTACTCCTGCCAGGCTTCGGCGTCCCAGATCTCCAGATAGTCGACCGACCCGATCACCACGCATTCCTTTGACAGGTTTGCGTAGCGACGATGATCCGCCGACAGGGTGATCCGGCCCTGCGCGTCGGGATGTTGTTCATCGGTGGCCGCGGCCAGGCTGCGCAGGAACGCGCGGGCCTCCGGATTGCTCCGGGAAGCCTGCGATGCACGCCGGGCCAACTTCTCGAACTCGTCCCGCGGATACACAGCAAGGCTGTGATCTTGGCTCTTCGTGACCATCAACCCTCCTGCCAGTACGTCGCGGAACTTGGCGGGCAGCGTGAGCCGCCCCTTGTCGTCAAGCTTGGGCGTGTAGGTACCCAGAAACATCTGGACACCTCCCCGCCACCCGGTTCGGATCCCAGGTCGCTTGTGAGATCAGGGCCAGGCCTTCTGCCCTGTCAACGGGGCTCCGTTTTCCCCGTTGGCCGCCACTTTACCCCACGATCCCCCACTTTGCTCCATTTAATCCGGCAAGTTTGGGGTTTCTCCCCACCACGGGCCCCATCGAGCCACCCAATCACCCATTCCGAGCTCACGCCGGGAGCTCAAGAAACGAAAAACCGCAGGTGAGCGCCAGTCGAAAGGAGGTGGGGCGTTGTGGGGAAAAAATCCCTGTGAATCTGGTGGTATTCCCCACCCGGCCCCACGCCGCACTTGAACCCGGCACTGCGCGTGTCGCTGGGCGGCCGACCCAGACGCGGTCGAGACACACAGCGCGGTCGAGACACAGCGCTCTCAAGACACAAAAAAGGGGCAACCCTTACGGGTTACCCCTTATAGCCGGAGAACGACTCACTCGTCGAAACGGCGACGGAACCGATCTTCCATCCGAGCGGTGAACGAACCACCGCCACGCTGGCGACGCTGACGAGGCGCGCCACCCGAACCCTGGACCGCGCGGTCGCGACCACCGGTGACCCGTGGACCGGTGATTGCGAAAACCACGCCACCGAACATCACCACGAAACCGACCACCGACAGAGCCGGGAATCCACCGATCATCGTGGCCTTCACCGCCACACCGATGACCAGAAGCGCCAGGCCCACGATGAACAACAACGCACCCTGCAGCCTGCGCCGGGCCGAAGGCGCGCGAAGGGTCCCGCCGCGAACGCTCGATGCGAACTTGGGATCCTCGGCATAGAGCGCGCTCTCGATCTGGTCGAGCATGCGCTGCTCATGATCGGAGAGTGGCATTCGTCCCTCCTTGCCGACGCCGCCGTCGCGTTCAAAATTTCACATGCCCGCAGTCACGGGCACCTAACCCTAATGATACGAGGTCGATCCGAGCCGTACCACCTTGTTCACCGTCGATTGTAGGTCGTTCCCCGACTGCTTGGTCCCCTGGGACCGACCAGCCCGACGCCGGATAATGACGAAGATAATGAGTTCGGTAGACACCGGGCAGGCGAAAGGCAAAAGCATTGGCGACGTATCTCATCGATCTGTCGCCGGACGACATGAAGCGCCGGCTGCCCGAGGCCTTGCGCGTGTACGTCGACGCCATGCGCTATCCACGCGGAACCGAGGAACAGCGCGCGGCACTGTGGCTCGAACATACTCGTCGGGCGGGCTGGAAATGCGTGGCGGCCGTCGAGGCCAACCCCCGCGCCGACGGCGGATGTCCCGAGGCGGAGCTGCTCGACGCGCCCCTTCTGGGAATCGCCTACGGCTACAGCGGCGCACCGGACCAGTGGTGGCAACAGCAGGTGATCTCCGGGCTGCAGCGGGTCGGCGCCAGCCCGGTGCACATCGCCGAGTTGATGGCCAGCTATTTCGAACTGACCGAACTTCACATCGAGCCCCGGGCCCAGGGCCAAGGCCTGGGCGAGGCCCTGACCAGGCGACTGTTGACCGGCCGCGGTGAATCGCACGTACTGCTGTCCACCCCGGAGATCAACGGCGAGGCCAATCGGGCCTGGCGGCTATACCGACGCCTCGGCTTCACCGACGTCATCCGGGCCTACCACTTCGCCGGGGACCCCCGCCCGTTTGCCATCCTCGGTCGCCCCCTGCCGCTGTGACATCTGGCACGATGACCTGCGTGCACGTGCGCCCACTCAACCGTCGCCGCCGGACCCGAGTGCTCACGCTGGTGATGTTGCTGCTGATTCTGCCCATGGCCGTGGGCTGTGTTCGCGTCCGCGCTTCGATCACGGTCTCGCCCGATGACCGGGTGTCCGGCCAGATCATCGCCGCGGCAAAACCGCGCGACGCCGACGACAAAGGTCCGCAGCTGCTGAACAACCTTCCGTTCGCCACCAAGGTGGCGGTCTCGGAGTACAGCCGCGACGACTACGTCGGGTCCCAGGCGGTGTTCTCGGACCTCACCTTCGCCGAACTTCCCCAGCTGGCGAGCATGAGTCGGGACGCGGCGGGCGTCGACATCTCCCTGCGCCGGGCGGGCGACCTGGTGATCCTGGAAGGGCGGGTCGACCTCACGTCGCTGTCCGATCCGGAGGCGGACGTCCTGCTGACGGTGTCTTTCCCCGGCGAGGTGACGTCGACGAACGGCTCTCAGGTGAGTTCCTCGATCGTCGAGTGGAAGCTGCGGCCGGGCATCGTCAGCACGATGAACGCCCAGGCCCGCTACACCGATCCGAGTGCCCGCTCGTTCACCACCGCGGCCATCTGGCTCATCGTGGGCGCCTTCCTGGTCGCCGGCGTGATCGGCGGGCTGGCCTGGATGAGCCGCGACACCTCGCCCAAGCCTGGTGATCCGGTCGCCGGCAGCGACTGAGGCACCGAACGCCACTTGGTACACCCTTATAAGCCGGGCACTGCACGCTCTACGCTGGGTGCACTCACCGGACACCGTTGCGACAGAAAGGGGCGGGCGCTGAGCGTGCGAACAGCGGCACCGTCGACCGTCGAGCTGGCCGGTGCCGTCACCGACCAATTGCGGGAGTACCTGCGTGAACGCCGGCGGGACTGCGAGTACATCGGAACCGACTATGCCGAGCTGACCGCTGCGCTCGAAGAGTTCGTGTTGCGCGGCGGCAAGCGGATGCGGCCGGCCTTCGCGTACTGGGGATGGCGCGCGGTGATCGATCCTGCCGACCGTCCTGCCGATCCCGGCGTGCTCAGGCTGTTCGCCGCCCTCGAATTGCTCCAGGCGTGCGCCCTCGTGCACGACGACGTCATCGACGACTCGGCCACCCGCCGCGGCCTGCCCACCGTGCACCGGCTGTTCGCCGACCGGCACCGTGACCGCAACTGGCATGGATCTGCCAAGCAGTTCGGCATCTCGGCGGCCATCCTGGCCGGTGACCTGGCACTGGCCTGGGCCGACGACATCGTCGCCGTCGCCGACATCCCGGCCGACGCCCAACTGCGCGTCCAGCAGGTCTGGCGTCACATCCGTACCGAAGTGCTCGGCGGCCAGTACCTCGACATCGTCGCGGAGTCCAGCGGCGCCGAATCGGTGGCCTCGGCGATGAACGTCAACACGTTCAAGACCGCGTCCTACACCGTGGCCCGGCCGCTGCAGCTGGGTGCGGCCGCGGCCGCCGACCGGCCCGAAGTGCAACAGATCTTCCAGCAGGTCGGCAACGATCTGGGCGTCGCGTTCCAGCTTCGCGACGACGTGCTGGGCGTGTTCGGCGATCCGGCGGTGACCGGTAAGCCCTCCGGCGACGACCTGCGGTCGGGCAAGCGCACCGTGCTGCTGGCCGAGGCGCTGGAGCTCGCCGACAAATCCGACCCGGCGGCCGCAGCGCTGTTGCGTACCTCGGTGGGCACCGAACTGTCCGACGCGCAAGTGGCCGATCTGTGCCGGGCCATCGAATCCGTCGGCGCACTGGCCGCGGTCGAAACCCACATCGAGTTCCTCACCCAACGTGCCCTCGAGACCCTGGCGGCCGCACCGATCCACGACCAAGCCAAGACCGGCCTGGCCGAGATCGCCCGATTCGCGGCGAACCGGTCGGCATAGGAGCACGACCGGCACAACATGACCACCGTACCGACCGATACCCCGAAGAACGGGGTGGCACAACAAATCTCACGGCTGGCCGCGTTCGCGGTGTCCGCCGAGGCCCGTCCGGCGCGGCTGGGCTGCCTGGGCGCTGCGGTGCTCACCATCGGCGGGCTCGGCGCGGGTAGCACGCGGCTGCACGACCCGCTGCTGGAGTCACTGCACCTGTCCTGGCTGCGGTTCGGCCACGGCCTGGTGCTGTCGTCGATCCTGCTGTGGGCGGGCGTCGCGGCGATGCTGATCGCCTGGCTGTGGCTGGGCCGGCGGGTGATCGACCGCACCGCCACCGAATACACGATGGTGGCCACCACCGGCTTCTGGCTCGCGCCCCTGTTGCTGAGTGTGCCGCTGTTCAGCCGGGACACCTACTCCTATCTGGCGCAGGGTGCGTTGCTGCGCGACGGCTTCGACCCGTACGTGGTGGGGCCGGTCGAGAATCCGAACTCGTTGCTGGACAACGTCAGTCCGATCTGGACGACGACCACCGCGCCGTACGGGCCGGCATTCATCCTGGTGGCCAAGTTCGTCACGATCCTGGTGGGCGACGACGTGGTGGCCGGCACCATGCTGCTGCGGCTGTGCATGCTGCCCGGTCTGCTGCTGTTGATCTGGGCCGCGCCCCGAATCGCCCGCCACGTCGGCGCCAACGCCGCCGCCTCGCTGTGGATCTGCGTGCTCAATCCACTGGTGATCGTGCACCTGATGGGCGGCGTGCACAACGAGATGCTCATGGTCGGCCTGATGATGGCCGCGATCGCCCTGGCCTTCGCCGGGCGGCCGGTGATCGGGGTGAGCCTGATCGCGATCGCCGTCGCGGTGAAGGCCACCGCCGGGCTTGCGTTGCCGTTCCTGGTCTGGGTGTGGATGCGCCAGCTGCGCGACAAGCGGGACATGCCCGCCGTGCGCGCGTTCGCCGCGGCCACCGCCGCCTCGGTGCTGATCTTCGTGGCCGTGTTCGCGGTGCTGTCCTGGCTGGCCGGGGTCGGCCTGGGCTGGCTGACGGCCCTGGCCGGCTCGGTCAAGATCATCAACTGGTTGACCGTGCCCACTGCCGCCGCCAACCTGATCAACGCCATTGGCGGCCTGTTCTTTTCGGTCAACTTCTACGCCGTGCTCGAGGTCGCCCGCATCATCGGCATCCTGATCATCGTGATCGCGCTGCCGTTGTTGTGGTGGCGCTACCGGCACACCGACCGCGACGCGCTCACCGGCATCGCGCTGGCCATGGTGGTGGTCGTGCTGTTCGTGCCGGCGGCCCTGCCGTGGTACTACACCTGGCCGCTGGCCGTGGCGGCCGCCCTGATCCAGACCAGGCCCGCGATCGCGGCGGTGGCCGGCTTCTCCACCTGGATCATGGTGATGTGGAAACCCGATGGGGCACATGGCATGTACTCATGGGCCCACGTACTGCTGACCACGGCCTGCGCGGCGGTGGCGTGGTATGCGCTCTACCGTGCGCCCGAACCGGCGCCGGAAGACCAGCCCTCAGTAAGCTAGCGCCTGCGCGCGACGCAGCACCTCGCGTGCCTGATGCGAATGCAATGCATCGACCGGGCGGGCGTTGGACTTCCGCTCGGTGCTGCCGTCTGCGGTGATCGTCAGCGACTCGTCCGGCGTGAACAACCAGCGCACGATCTCGGTGTCGCGGTAACCGCCGTCGCGCAACACGATCAGCAGACCGGGCAGCGGCTTGACCACGCGACCGGCGTCGTCGAAAAAGATCTTCGGTACCACCAGGACACCGTTGCGGCGCACGGCGACCAGATGCCCGTCGCGCAATTGCTGGTGCACCTTGGTGACCGGGATGCCGAGCAAATCCGACACCGTGGGTAGGTCGTAGACGGCCTCGTCGGGCCCCAGGACATCGTCGGCGGCCGGAATGCTGCTCACCGCATCGATTCTAGAGCCCCGTCGGCAACTCGTAACATGTGTCCGGTGGAGCAGCAATCGGATCCACTCGTCGGCACCACGCTGGACGGGCGCTATCGGGTGGACATGCCCATCGCCACCGGTGGCATGTCCACGGTCTATCGCGGCCTCGATGTCCGCCTGGACCGACCGGTAGCGCTGAAGGTGATGGACACCCGCTACAGCGGCGACAGCCATTTCCTGACCCGGTTCAGCCGCGAGGCCAAGGCGGTGGCCCGCTTGAAGGACCCCGGGTTGGTGGCCGTGTACGACCAGGGGGGCGGCGGGGGCACGGGACATCAGCCGCCGTTTCTCGTGATGGAGCTGATCGAAGGCGGCACCCTCCGGGAATTGCTGACCGAACGCGGCCCCATGCCACCGCACGCCGTCGCCGCGGTGCTGGCCCCGGTGCTCGGCGGGCTGGCCGTGGCCCACCGGGCCGGGCTCGTACACCGCGACATCAAGCCCGAGAACGTGCTGATCTCCGACGACGGCGAGGTCAAAATCGCCGACTTCGGTCTGGTGCGCGCCGTCGCCGAGGCGAAGATCACCTCCACCAGCGTGATCCTGGGCACCGCGGCCTACCTGTCCCCCGAACAGGTCAGCACCGGGGACGCCGACCCGCGCAGCGACGTGTACTCGGTCGGCATCCTCACCTATGAA
>NZ_LZJD01000049.1:0-13256 GCF_001666875.1 Mycobacterium sp. E802 | reverse complement strand
GACCTGCGCCGTCTCGCGCGTCTGGAACGGGGACCGAGCTGCCCGCCTAGGAGCGACTTTTCAGCGACAATCGCCACATGGGCACCATGGACACCGGTGGTCACTTGGACGTTGACTACTTGCGTCACTTGAGAGCTCAAATGCCTCATTCGTCACGAAATTTGGGTTGTCCACCTATCAGCGACGGAGTCGCTCGCAGCTGGACAACGGACAGATGATGCTGGTGGGGCCAATGGTATCCGAGTGTCAAAAATGTCGAGCGACACTGCGTTCAGTGAGGCCGATGTTGCCAACGTGGCGATTGTCGCTCGATTGTCGCTACTAGGCGGGCAGCTCGGTCCCCCGCCGGGAAATTGCCAACGATTGACCGGAATGCCGTCGACCCCGGGCACGTAGCCAATTGCGTTTTCTCGATTCGAAGCCGTGACGGGAAATGAATCTTCTTGCCGAGAAAAAGACCGGACGAAGAATTCTTTTTGGTCAAAGCCCGTCGTGACGGTCACTCCCTGGAGTCGGCGGCCGCTGCGGGCGGCGTTGAATCCGCAACGTCGTCGTCGGCACGTGAAGTTCGGTGGTCGGTGGCGCGGCCAGCACTGTCGTCCGGTCCTCCTTCAGCCGAACGATTTTCGGCACCGCGGCCGCGCGGGGTTGCCGCACGATGGTCGGCGGGGCGGAGGGTTCAACGGCGTGCTGCGGCGGCGTGGGCGCGGTTACCGGCTTGGCCGAACGGCTTTCGCGGCGCGCCAGATAGCCGACCAACGGCCCGGTGAACACCATGACCGCAAGCACGAGCAGGCTCAGCACACAGACCGCGACGTCGAAGGTGCTGGTGATCTGCTGGGCCAGGTTGTTGCCGTAGACGGCCGCCGGCGCCGGCCCGGCATACCGCGGCGCCAGCGCGACACCGATCGCAATGTTGGCGACGGTGAAGACGAACAACACCGCACTGAACGCGGCGGCCACCGTCGTCGAGGTCACCCCATTGCCGAGTTGCCGATGCAGCCACCGCGCCACCAACCCGGTGACGAGGTTGAACACCGTCATCGCCACGGTGTCATAGAGCGCGCGGGGAAGGTCGAGCGACAGCGCGATCAGGAAGTCGACGACCCGTAGGGTCGCCGCGGCGAACGCCCAGAAAGCGATGAGCGTCAAGCATTTCTGCGCGGCGCCGCGGTAGGCGCCGATAGTGGGCGGCTTGATCAGGAACACCGCGTACAACGTCGTCGGCGCCACGATGGCAGCCGCCGCGGCCCAGGCTAGATAGCCCTCGTAACCCACCGCCGCGGTCGAGGTGTTCTGGGCGATGCCGTGGAACGCGTCGATGTCGCGCCCGATGCCGAGCAGCCACACCAGTGTCGACGCGATCGCGCCGGAGACGCCGATGGCCGTCGTCGCCAACCGCGCCGCCCCCGTGCGTTCGGTCAGCCAACGCGACGCGATGACCAGGGCGATCATCGCTTCTGCCCCGTAGAGCAGGGTCGTCACGATGACCGCGATGTCGTGGCCCCCGAAGTCGCCCTGGGTGACGAACAGGTACCGCAGTCGCCAGTAGAAGTTGAAGGCGACAGACAGCGTCGCCAGCGCGATCGACAGAAAGCCGATCATCCGTGCGGCCGTGTACCAGTGCCGGAACCTGTTGTCCTCGACGGTGATCGACGTGATGGGCGGCTGTCCCGCCAGCAGTGCGCCCGCAACGCCGAGCAAGATGCCCGGCCCGATTCCGGGTGGTACGGCCCCGGTGCCGCCCTGACGCACCGTCTGCACGACGTGGTAACCGACGAACACCACGACCACGACGAGGTAGGTCACGCTGAGCAGCAGGCGAATCCGGCTGGTGCGCCGGACATCGGATTGCGGTGTCCCCAGCCGGAACGGCCCGAGGTGCGGGGTCAGGGCGGCCACGATGGACAGCAACGTGACGACGGCCAGCAAGCCGAAGGTCGACCCGGTGCTGCCGGGCACACCGAGCCCGAATTCCAGGTTCCACGGCAGCAGCAGCGCCACGATGAGCAGCGCCACCGCCAGGCCGTCGCGCACCCGGTTGGCCCGGGTGGGCACGTAGCCGACCCGCGGGGAACGCGCCACGACCGGCGCGGCCGTCGTCTCCACCGCGACGGTGGCGGGCGCGTCGTAACGCTCGTCGCTCACTTACCGATTCCTCTCTATGAGTGACACCGCAAGGCTCCAACCAGCGTGCTCACTTTTGCTCCGACGCACAAGCAGCGCTGGCAGCCGAGGCAGTTCAGTCACGAAGGCCCGCCACGACTGTGCGGTAGCTTTGAAGTCCGTCGGGGCTCGTAGGTCAACCATGAAGCGAGGAGTGGAACCGTGGACGTAGTCCTCGGGGTGGCGGTCACCGGGCGTGTGGCGCGCTTGGCGATGATCGGCTCGCCCGCGAGCGGCGGCCAGGTTCTCGATCAGTACGCCCTCGACCTGCCCGACGACCTGATTGCCGAGATGTCGGAGCTGGCCGAGACCATCGTCGGCACCTACCGCGCAGTGGCCGAGTCGGGCAACCAGGTTGCCGCGACGCGACTGTGCGTGCCCGACCCGTCGGCAGCCGACACCTTGCGTCAGACCGTGCTCGACGCCGGCGTGCCGAACGTCGAGGTGGTGACCGAAGCCGAAGCGGCCGCGGCCCTGGCCCGCAGTGTCGGAGCGGACGCCGCCCTGCTGCTGGCCGACGACGACACCGTGTCGCTGACGACGGTCGGCCAGGAATCCGACACACCTGCACCGACTTCGACGTTGGCCACTGCGCCGATCGGCACCGCCGGGGTGGCGGCCGCCTGCGCGGCGGTGTTGCAGCGCGTATCCGCCGATGAAGCCCCGGGACGGGTGGTTCTGGTCGGCCAGCGGCTGGATCTGGATTCGGTTGCCGCAGAGCTTCGTTCGACGGCGCCGGTCGAGGTGTTACCGGATGCGGGCTATGCGATCGCCCGTGGTGCGGCACAGCTGGTCGGCGACATCGCGCCGGCCGGTGCGGCCACACAGATGGCCCCCGCACTCGATGCCACGCAGATGGCTCCGTCGGTGGACGCCACGCAGATGGCTCCGTCGGTGGACGCTACGCAGATGGCCCCGGCCGCCGAGGCCACGCAGATGGCACCCGCCCCGGCTGTCGACTCTGCCGCAGTGGGGCCGGATCTGGCCTACTCACAAGAAACCGACGCCGAGCCGTGGGCCGACGAGATGCCGATGGACGCGGTCGGCGAGTTCGTGCCCGAACAAGAGCAGGACCCCGACTACACGACAGTCATCGCGCCACCGCCGCCGCGGATGCTGCTGATGGGCAGCGCCTTGGCGTTCGTCGTGGTCAGCTTCGCCACCTTGGCCGTCACCGTCGCGATCAACGTCCGACCGGCGGCCGACGTGCGGGCACAACCGGCACCCGTCGAACAGTCCGACACCGTGCCCGGACGCTACCTGCCGCCGGTTCCGCACGAACCCGATCCGGTGGCCCTGCCCGTCTCGGTGCTGACTCCGCCGCCCGCGGCTCCGGCTGCGCCCAGGGTGCGCTCGGACATCGGCAATCAACCGGCCAACCAGGCTCCTGCGGTGGCACCACCGGCCGCACCGCCCGCCGTGCCGGCTCCCCCACCTGTCCAGGTTTCGCCGGGGCCGGTTCCGGTCCCGATACCTGTGCCCCTACCGGTGCCGGTGCCGCTTCCGCCCGTCGTGTGGCCAACGCTGCCGTCGCCCTGGGTGCCGACAACGCCGCCGACGACGCCGCCGACCACCACGGCGCCTCCCACGACTACCACCGCGCCTCCAACTACTACGGCGCCGCCAACTACTACGGCGCCGCCGACGACCACCGCACCACCTACGACGACCGCACCGCCGACCACCACGGCACCACCCACAACGACGGCACCGCCGACCACGTCAGTGCCGCCGGTGCGGACCTCGGAACCGCCCGTCGAGACCCCGACGCATACGGTGCCGACGTACACGGCCCCGGTCGAACAACCGGAGGTCCCGGCGACGCAGGCCCCAGCTGAGACGCTGTATCCGCAGTATCCGTCGGGCGGTTCGTCGGGTGAGTCGTCGAGCGGCGGGTCATCCAGCGGCGGCCTGTTCGGCGGCGGCTCCGAGCGCGGCAGCAGTGGCAGTGGCAGCAGCGGCTCTGGCAGCTCGCCGATAACGACGATGCCCGGGAGCCCGTAATGGCAAAGAAACGCTGGAAAGACCTGTCCCCCAAGGCCAAGACGATGGTCGTGGTCGTGACCGCCGTCGACGCGGGATTGCGCGCCTGGGCACTCCGCGACCTCTCAAGCCGTGACGCCGGCCAGATCAACGGTCCGAAGTGGTTGTGGGGCAGCGCACTCAGCGTGCTGGGCACCTCAGGCGTGGTGCCTGTCGCCTATCTGATCGCCGGGCGCAAACCCTGACCTACCCGTCACGTGCCCTTCACGTTGAGCACCTGACGTAGCTCGTGCACGATCTCCACCAATCCGTCGGCGTCGGCCATCACCACGTCGATGTCCTTGTACGCGTCAGGGATCTCGTCGACCCATTGCTCACCGTGCCGATACTCGATGCCCTGCATCCGCTGCGCGAGGTCGTCGGCGGTGAACCGGCGGCGAGCCTCGTTACGCGAGAACCGACGCCCGGCACCATGCGGCGCCGAGCACAGGCCGGCCGGGTTGCCCTTGCCGCGCACCACATATGAGCGCGTCCCCATGCTGCCGGGGATCAGGCCCATCACCCCGGCATGAGCGTCGATCGCGCCCTTACGGGTCAGCCACACCTCACGCCCGCCATGCTGTTCCTTGCGGGTGTAGTTGTGGTGAGTGTTGATCCGCTCGACCTCGAAATCCCCCGCGGTCTGCGGTTGGTCCAACTCCCCGTAGCCCATCCAGGCCGCGAACACCCACATGTAACGGTCCATCATCTCGGCCCGGTTCTCCAGTGCAAACCGCTGGGCCCAGTTGAGTTCTCGTAAGTAGTCGCCGAATTCCGGTGTGCCTTGGGGCAAGTAGGCGAGGTCCGGGTTCGGCAGCTCGATCCACCACCGCTTCATCAACTTCTGTGCGATCTTGATGTGCTTCTGAGCGATCTTGTTGCCCACACCGCGGGAGCCGGAGTGCAGGAACAGCCACACCCGGTCGTCCTGGTCCAGGCACAGTTCGATGAAGTGGTTGCCGCCGCCAAGCGAACCGAGTTGCTCACGCCACTTCGGCGAGTGAGAAAGGTCGACACCGCCGTCTTGAGCCAGGTGCTCAAGGTCGGCGATGCGGCCCCGGGTAAACGGGAAGCGGGACAGCGACGCGTTGTAGTTGCCCGGCGACAGCGGAATCGTCGACTCGATCGCGGTACGCAAGGCAGCCAGGTCACGCCCCTCGATGTCGGCCGCGCTGAACTCCGTGCGGGCAGCGATCATGCCGCAGCCGATGTCGACGCCGACCGCGGCCGGGATCACGGCGTCAAGGGTCGGGATGACGGTGCCGACGGCGGACCCCTTACCGCTGTGCGCGTCGGGCATCAGCGCGACATGCGGATGCACGAACGGCATCGAGGCCGTCTGCCTCGCCTGTTCGATGGTGTTGTCGTCGATGTGGCTGGCGAAGCTCACCAACTTGGACTCGACGACGCGCTGCGTGGTCATGACATCGATTCTCCCGATGCTGTCGAGCGGGTTTTGGCGCCGACCGGGTGCCCCCGGATGCGGCTTGCCGCACAGTCTGCCGTGCGATGTGCCCAGTATCACCAGGTCAGCGCAGTACAGAAAGTGTGTAGACGATCTAAGCTTTTGGTAGCTGAAAATCGTTTACGTTACGGAGATTTCGATGACTGCCCAACTCGACGACTTGGAGCTGCGCCTCACCGAACTGGCGCCCGGAGCCAACAGCGGTATCGCGCCGCGTGCGGGCGTGGTCGGTCTGGGCATGATCGGCGGTGGCGTGGCGGTGAGCCTCGAGAGCCGCGGCCGCATCCCGGTCGTCCACGATGTGCGCCTCGAGGCGGCCGGAGAACTCGGACTGGCCTTGGCAGTGCACACCCCGGCGGAGGTGGCCGCGGTAAGTGACGTGGTGCTGATCGCCGTCGTCGACGCCGCCCAGGTGCGTGAGGTCCTGCACGGCGACGATGGCGTGCTGGCCGGTTCGCGACCGGGTGTGGTCGTGGTGCTGCTGTCCACCGTCTCGGTGCCCGAGGTGCAGGCATTGGCACAGGACTGCCGCGCCTACGGCGTGGAACTGCTGGACTGCGGCGTGACCCCCGGTGATCAGGCCGCGCACAACGGCATGGTGGCCATGGTCGGCGGTGACGACGACACCGTGGCGCGCGCCATGCCGGAGCTGGCGGACTTCGCCAAGAAGGTCGTGCACTGCGGGCCCCTCGGCGCCGGAATGTCGACCAAGATCGCCCGCAACGTTCTGACCTACGGCAGCTGGCGCGCCGCACACGAGGCCGCCGCGCTGGCCCGTTCGGCCGGTGTGGATCCGGCCACCCTGATCGAGGTCATCGACGAAGCCGACCCGGCCGGCGCCACGCCGCTGCTGTGGCTGCGCAACCAGGTCGCCGCCCCCGAGCTGGCCGCCGAGGCCGGCCCGCAGGTACTGCGCCTGATGGACAAAGACCTCAGTGCGGCACAGGAATTGGCCACCGGCAACGGCGTGGCGGTGCCGCTGGTCAACGCAGCGCGCACCCACGGCGAGGAGACCCTCGGAGTCGTCGCGGACGCACCACCGGCGGCCGACCGCACCACCCGCGGCCTGCAGACCATGGACGAGGTTTACGGCACGGGGCTCGCCGACGCCATGCCCGCCGAACGCAAGCCGGCCCTGGAAATGACCGTCGACCACTTGTTCGGCGAGGTCTGGAACCGTCCGGGGCTGTCGCTGCGAGACCGGCGTCTGGTGGTGCTCGGCGCCACCGCGATGCTGGGCCGCGCCGATCTGATCGAGGTCCAGGTACGCGGGTCGCTGATCAACGGTGAGCTCACCGAAAGCGAGCTCGACGAAATCGTGCTGCAGCTGCACTACTACGCCGGCTGGGGCAACGGCACCGCGGTGCAGGCCGGGGTGAACGCCGCGCTGGCCAGTTGGCGCGACGGGTTCGTCGCTCCCGCCGAGGAGCGTTGACTCGACGGCTCACTCGGACTCCGCACATCCCTTGGTGCCAACGGATTTCAGAGCGTCGATGCGCTGACGAAGCATTTGCTCCAGACACACGGTCTGTCGATCGTCGAACCCGATGTGATCGCATCGCGGCGGCCAACTCTGCGCGGCGTCGATGAGACCGTCGATCATGGCAGCTGTCGCGCGTTGCCGCAGACCGAGACGTTCGCCTGCTTCGACGAAGTTCGCGCGGGTCAGCTTGTTCGCCCAGCCGTAGAGACTCAACGCCATGGAGTCCTTCCACCCGGCATAGGGCTGCGTGCACAGCAGGCCATAGGCTGGCGTGGGCTGCCACACATCGTCAGGGTTGTAGATCGACAGGTTCTTACCGTGCAGGTCACCGTTTCCGATGAGCCAGGAAAAGACAACGGTTTTGAGCAGTTCTGCGACTGCCACGACTCTGGAGCCACCGCCACGTGCGCACGCGTCGGCAAGTGAGCCGATGGCAGTCTCGGTTTTGATGCGGTACTTCGAGGCGGGATACAGGCCGGCGATCTGGCATGCGTCTTCTTGGGCAAGGCGCGCTTGTCCGGCACGGTCGAAACGATTGACGAGTAAGGCGCTTCGACCATCGACATCTTTCAACACCGACGTTTTGGCAACTCTCAAACCGCACGCTGCAGCCATCGTCATGAAGAAATGCTCATTTTCCACCAGCAGCGGGAACTGTGCGGGATTGAGCTTCAGGATCGCCGGCCCCGATCGGGTTTGTGCGGGCGCGGAGAGCATGCCGGCGCTGACCTTGGGTTGAACTCCCGCCAATCCAACCGGGTCGGCCTCTACGGAACCGGTCAGCTTCGCAAACACCGCGCGAAAATCTGTGTCGCGCTCAGGCTCGAACAAAGGAGTTGGCTGAGCCGGGGCCGTCCCGGCTGGAACGACCCGCACGTCGCCGATCGTGTCGGCACCGATGGCAAGTAGCAATGTGAGGTGATCGTCGGCGGAGGTTTTCGTCGACGACGTCACCACCCCCAGTCTGACGCCCTCTGGAAGCAGGCCTGCGAAGAACGCCGGAACCGCGCCGCCCGTCGTCACCACGGGGTACTCACCTGACCGCAACAGCGACCATGAAACGGACCGATCACGAATACGCCCGTCGGTCTTCGTCGACGTACGCGAAAGCGACGCGATCACCGGACTCGCGGCGCAGATGGGCGACGATCTCGTCCTTCATGTAGACATCGGCTGCGTCGACTTCGCGAAGATCGAGTTGGTATGGAGCTGTCATTCCATGCCCACGTTGATATCGAGGCGCAGACCCAGAACGTCGGCAACTTCGATGACCGACCCGCGCTTGACCGACCCGGCGCCCCGCTCGAGCGACTGAATACTGGAGCGGGATACGCCGGCCAAGTCGGCGAGAGTTTGTTGGGTTAGCCGCAAGGCGATCCGCCGCTCAGCGAAGAGAGCTCCTATGCGTGCAATTTCAGGCATAGGACCCTCTTGAGGCGACCGCCTCCGTCGCGGACCCATCGCAACCCTTCTTATGCTTTAAATACCAGGCATATCCAGGATGCTGTAGCGAATAGCGCCTGGTCAGCCCCTTATGCTTCAAATATCAATCATCGAGCCGAGGGGTTCCCGCCGAGAGGGGCTATAACCCCCAGAACCCCCGGGGCCAGAAACCACACAGGCCCCCTCCGAGGAGGGGGCCTGACTTGGGTGGTGGCAGGTACAGGATTCGAACCTGTGTAGGCGTTAGCCGACGGATTTACAGTCCGCTCCCATTGGCCGCTCGGGCAACCTGCCGGGTTCGCGCCGCCCCGTCTCCGGTTTGGTGCGACTAGCAGGGTACAACGAGGATGTACCAAAGTTACAAACCGGCAGGACTCACCGAGGGAAGGGAGAGGCATCCAATGGCGGATTCCAGCTTCGACGTCGTCAGCAAGGTCGACCGTCAGGAGGTCGACAACGCGCTCAACCAGGCCGCCAAGGAGCTGTCCACCCGGTTCGACTTCCGCGGCACCGACACCAGCATCGCCTGGAAGGGCGAAGAGGTGATCGAACTCACCTCCAGCACCGAGGAGCGCGTCAAGGCCGCGGTCGACGTGTTCAAGGAAAAATTGGTCCGGCGCGACATCTCGATGAAGGCCTTCGACGCGGGTGAGCCGCAGGCCAGTGGCAAGACCTACAAGGTGACCGGCGATATCAAGCAGGGCATCAGCAGCGAGCAGGCCAAGAAGATCACCAAGATCATCCGCGACGAGGGCCCCAAGGGCGTCAAGGCTCAGATCCAGGGCGACGAGATCCGGGTCAGCTCGAAGAAGCGTGACGACCTGCAGGCCGTCATCTCGTTACTCAAGGGCTCGGACCTGGACGTGGCGTTGCAGTTCGTCAACTACCGCTAGGCCGAGCGTGAAGAAGATCGCGAGATTCTCGAGACATCTCGCGATCTTCTTCACGTTGGGCGCCAGGCCGGGATGAAGCGATGCATGGTGGCTGCCCCGGCGCAGGCCACCGCTCCGAGAGCGGCCGCCGCGACCCCCAGCGGCGCCACCACCGCCACTCCGCCGACCGCGAGCGGGCCGAGAAACATCCCGCTGTCGTGCATGAGCCGCCAGGCCGCCAGAAACTCGGCCCGGGTCGCGGTGGGCGCGACGTCGGCGCCCAGCGTCATGATCACGCCGTTGCCGAGTCCGTTGCCCACGCCCATCAACACCGCCACGGCCGTCATGCCGATCACCCCGGCGGCGAACGGCAACGCGAACAGCGACACCCCGATCACGAGCAGGGACGGCACGGCCATCGCCCGGCGCCCGTAGCGGTCCATCACCATCCCGGCCGGATACGAACACAACAGGTCGGCCAACGCTCCGATGCCGAACACCACCGAGGCGGTCGCCGCACTCAGCCCCAGGTGATCGGCCCACAACGGCAGCACCGCATCTCGGGACGAGCGCGCCGCCCCCATCATCAGCGCACCCAGGCCCAGAGTGCCCAACACCGCGCGGTGGGTGCGCACGATCTCGGCGAGCCGCGCTCCGCCGGGCACCGCTCCCTCGGCCCGCGGTGGATCGGCCAGCCGGGCCATCAGATACCCCGACACCACGATGCCGACCAGCTGCACGAGGAAGCCGCCGTGGGTGCCGACAGCCAGGATCATCGCCGCGCCGATGAGCGGCCCGACGAAATAGCCCAGCCGCCACGTCATCGCGAACATCGCCATCGCGCGGGCGCGTCTGGCCACGCCCACCGCCTCAGCCAGATAGCTCTGCCGCGCCAAACCCCAGACCGCACTGGAGAACCCGGTCAGCAACACGCCAATGCCGAGAACCAGTGGATTCCAGGCGATCAGGCACAACAGCACCCCCGCGGTACCCAGCGAGGACCCGACGATGATGGACCGGCGCTCACCGAACCGGGCCACCATGCGGCCGGCCGGCAGATCACCGAGCACCGCGCCGAGCCCGACGAGCGCGACGATGAAACCAGACGCGCCCACCGAGGCGCCCAGATCGCGGGCGATCAGCGCGATGACGGGTGCGCCGGCACCCTGCCCGATCCCGAAGATCGCGGACGGCAGGAAGACCGTGGTGACGAGCGAGCGGAGCGGGACGCCCTCGCTCACGCGCTGGTTTCGGCCGCCGTCGCCGTGTAGCGGCTGGGGCGGTGTGCCAGCCCGTAATGCCCGCGCAGCGTCGTCGCGGTGTACTCGGTGCGGAACAGCCCGCGGCGCTGCAGGATCGGCACCACCTGCTCGACGAAATCTTCCAGACCCCCGGGCAGATATGGCGGCATGATGTTGAAGCCGTCGGCAGCGCCCTCGGTGAACCACAGCTCGAGGTCATCGGCCACCTGCTCGGCGGTGCCGGCGAACGTCCGGTGCCCACGCCCGCCACCTAGCTTGGCGATCAACTGCCGCACGGTCAGCGACTCCCCCGCGGCCAGATCCTTGACCAGTTGGTAGCGGCTCTTGTTGCCCTGGATCTGCTCGATCGGCGGCAGCGTAGGCAGCGGGGCGTCGAGGGCGTGCGCGGTGAGATCCACCCCCAGCATCTGTGACAGCTGACGCAACGAGTACTCGGGTGAGATCAGATCGGTGAACTGCTGCTCCAACTCGAGCGCAGCTTCCTCGGTGGGTCCGATGAACGGCACGACACCGGGCAGGATCTTGACCTCGTCGGCGCCGCGGCCGAACTTCACCGCCCGCGCCTTCACGTCACGGTAGAACGCCTTGCCGTCGGCCACCGAGCGCTGGGCGGTGAAGATCGCCTCGGCGTAGCGCGCGGCGAAATCCTTACCGGACTCCGAGGACCCGGCCTGCACCAGCAGCGGACGGCCCTGCACCGAACGCGGCGAGTTCAGCGGCCCCCGGACCGTGAAATGCTCGCCGTCGTGGTCGATCCGGTGCACCCGCTCCGGGTTGGCGAAGATGCCGGTGGATTCGTCGAGGACGAGCGCGTCGTCCTCCCAGCTGTCCCACAATGCCGTTGCCACGTCGACGAATTCGGCGGCCCGGCGATAACGCCCGGCGTGGTCTGGAATGCCTTCCACACCGAAGTTGGCGGCCTCGTCCTCCCCGGCCGAGGTGACGATGTTCCACCCGGCCCGCCCGCCACTGATGTGATCGAGCGACGCGAAACTACGGGCCAGAGTGTAGGGCTCGATGTAGCCGGTGGTCGCGGTGGCGATCAGGCCGACGTGCTCGGTGACCGTGGCCATCGCGGTCAACAGGGTGATCGGTTCGAAGATCGCCTGCGTGTTGTGCTTCACCCGGGGTCCGACCGCGAGCCCGTCGGCGAAGAACACCGAGTCGAGCTTGCCGTGCTCGGCAAGCTGGGCCAGTCGCTGGAAGTGCGTGACGTCGGTCAGGTTTCGCACATCGGTGCGTGGGTGCCGCCACGCCGCCTCGTGGTGGCCGACACCCATGAGAAAGGCGTTGAGATGAAGTTGTCGAGTCATGTGACCGTCCTCTAGGTAGTGGCCCGCCAACCGGACAGGCGTCCCTCGATCGCCACCAGGATGGCGTTGAAGGTGACACCCACCAAGGCGATGGTGACGATGCCGGCGTACATGTTCGGGATCTGGAAGTTGAACTGCGCAGCGGTGATCAGATAGCCGAGCCCGGCTTTGGCCCCGACCATCTCGGCGGCGATCAGCACCAGGATCGAAGAGGCGGCGGCCATGCGCAGACCGGTGAAGATCGTCGGGACCGCCGCGGGCAGGATCACCTTCTGGAACAGCCGCAGTGGTGAAAGACCGAGCGACCGCGCCGATTTGATCAGCAGCGGGTCCACGGTGCGCACGCCGGAGATGGTGTTGAGCAAGATCGGGAAGGACGCCGCGTAGATCACCAGCGCCACCTTGGAGGTCTCCCCGATACCCAGGATCAGGATGAACACCGGCAGCAGCGCCAGCGCGGCGGTGTTGCGGAACAGTTCCAGGATCGGGTTGAGAAACTCCGCGACCGGCCGGTACCAGGCAATCGCCACGCCCAACGGGATACTGACCGCGATCGCCACACCCAACCCCAGCAGCGCGCGCGACAGGCTGGCCGAAACATGCTCGGCCAGTTGACCGTTGCCCGCCAGGGTGAACCAGGCACTGACAACCTCCGACAGCGGTGGCAGAAACACCTTGTCCACCAGTCCGATCCGCGGGGCGGCCTCCCACAACGCCAGGAACGCGGCAACCACCACGACGGGACGCAGCACACGCCATGTGAGCGCCTGCAGGCGCCGGCCCCGGTGGTGGGGTTCGGGTAACTCCGGCGTCTCGGCCGGCGCCTCTGCCAGAGTGTCGACGGGTGCCTCGGCGATGGCGTTAGACATGCTGAACCTCCTCGGACTGGGCGCGTTGGACCTCGTCGTGCAGCAGCGACCAGATGTGGTGGCGCTGCGCCCGGAATCCCGCGCTGGACCGGATGTCGTCGGCGCTTCGGTCGATGTCGACGTCGACGATCTTCTTGATCCGCCCCGGTCGCGACGTCAGCACCGCCACCCGCTGGCCGAGATACAACGCCTCGTCGATGCCGTGGGTGATGAACAGGATGGTCTTGCCGGTGGCCTGCCAGATACGCAGCAGCTCGTCCTGCAGGGATTCACGGGTCTGGGCGTCCAGCGCGGCGAACGGCTCGTCCATCAGCAGCACCTCGGGGTCGAAGGCCAGACTGCGCGCGATCGCGACGCGCTG
>NZ_LZJD01000048.1:0-15865 GCF_001666875.1 Mycobacterium sp. E802 | reverse complement strand
CAGCGCCGCGGCCAGCACCTTGGCCTTGTCGTTGTTGAGCTTGTTGCCCATGTCGTCCAAGCTGGCGCCCAGCGCCAGGAACTCACCGAGCGAATCCCAGCGCAGGTGGTTCTCCTCCACCAGCTGGTGCACGTGCTTGGGCGCCGAGCCGCCGGCACCGGTCTCGTACAGGCCACCACCGGCCATCAACGGCACGATCGAGAGCATCTTGGCGCTGGTGCCCAGTTCCAGGATCGGGAACAGGTCGGTCAGGTAGTCGCGCAGGATGTTGCCGGTCGCGGCGATGGTGTCCTGGCCGCGGATCACGCGTTCGAGGGTGTAGCGCATGGCCCACACCTGCGGCAGGATCGTGATGTCCAGGCCCTCGGTGTCCTCTTCCTTGAGGTAGGCCTTGACCTTCTTGCGCAGCTCGTTCTCGTGCGGCCGCTCGTCGTCGAGCCAGAACACGCACGTCATCCCCGACAACCGCGCCCGGTTGACGGCCAGCTTGACCCAGTCGCGGATCGGGGCGTCCTTGACGATCGGCATCCGCCAGATGTCGCCTTCTTCGACCTCCTGGCTCAGCAGCACCTCGCCGGTGTCGATGTCGACGATCTTGGCAACGCCGGCCTCGGAGATCTCGAAGGTCTTGTCGTGGCTGCCGTACTCCTCGGCCTTCTGCGCCATCAGGCCGACGTTGGGCACCGTGCCCATTGTGGTCGGATCGAACTGACCGTGGGTCTTACAGAAGTTGATCATCTCCTGGTAGATCCGCGAGAACGTGGACTCCGGGTTGACCGCTTTGGTGTCCTTGGTGCGGCCGTCGGCGCCGTACATCTTGCCGCCGAGACGGATCATGGCCGGCATCGACGCGTCGACGATGACGTCCGACGGCGAATGGAAGTTCGAGATGCCCTTGGCCGAATCCACCATGGCCAGCTCCGGCCGGTGCTCGTGGCAGCGGTGCAGGTCTTCGATGATCTCCTCGCGCTGCGAGGCGGGCAGTGCCTCGATCTTGCTGTAGAGATCCGACAGGCCGTTGTTGACGTTGACCCCGAGCTCGTCGAACAGCTTCTCGTGCTTGGCGAATGCGTCCTTGTAGAACACCTTGACGGCGTGGCCGAACACGATCGGGTGGCTGACCTTCATCATGGTCGCCTTGACGTGCAGCGAGAACATCACGCCGGTCTTGTAGGCGTCCTCGATCTGCTCCTCGTAGAACTCGATCAGCGCCTTGCGGCTCATGTACATCGAGTCGATGACGTCACCCTCGTCGAGCTTGACCTCGGGCTTGAGCACGATCGTCTGGCCGCTCTTGGTCTCCAGCTCCATGCGGACGTTGCGGGCCTTGTCCAACGTCATCGACTTCTCGCCGTGGTAGAAGTCGCCGGTCTTCATGGTGGCCACGTGGGTGCGCGAAGCCTGCGACCACTCCCCCATGCTGTGCGGGTGCTTGCGCGCGTACTCCTTGACCGCCTTGGGGGCACGACGATCCGAGTTACCTTCGCGCAGAACCGGGTTCACCGCGCTGCCGAGGATCTTGGCGTAGCGCTCCTTGAGAGCCTTCTCTTCGTCGGTCTTGGCCTCACCCGGGTAGTCCGGGATCGCGTAACCCTTCTCCTGCAGTTCCTTGATCGCGGCGGTGAGCTGCGGGACCGAGGCACTGATGTTGGGCAGCTTGATGATGTTGGTTTCGGGCAGCTGGGTGAGACGGCCCAGTTCGCCGAGATTGTCCGGGACACGCTGTTCTTCGGTCAGGTAGTCGCCGAACTCGGCCAGGATGCGGGCCGCGACCGAGATGTCACTGGTCTGGATGTCGATGCCGGCCGGTTCCGCGAAGGCGCGGATGATCGGCAGGAAGGAGTACGTCGCAAGCAGCGGCGCCTCGTCGGTCAGCGTGTAGATGATGGTCGGCTGCTGGGCAGTCATGGTTGGTCTCCCGGCGTCAGTTCGGTTCGACGAGGATCACTCGTTTCACCCGTGGCTTTTCGCTGCTGTCGTATCGCGGGCCAGACTACAAGGGCGCGAACGGCCGCGAAGGAGCAGCTTTTATTACCGACCAGTAACTTTGGGTTACGTCAAGGCCGCCGGAAACGTCGGCGCACCCGCCGAAGTGAACGTGTTCCAGTCCGGCCTACGCAGTGTTGGCAAACGCACCGGAGAACCGACTGGCACCGCCTCAACGCATTGCGATAAGCTGCAAGCCGGTCATGAGCGCCAGCGACAAGCCCCGGCTTGCTGGCCGGCAACCCTCCAACCGCGGTGGGGTGCCCCGGGTGATGACCAGGTTGAGCAGCTGTATGCGGCTGTAAGGCAAGCGCGGGTCCGTCGGATCGGGCCCCCAGAGAGACAGGGAAACCTGATGGAGGCCACCCATGTGTTGTTGTCCTTGACCTGTTGCCGTCCGCGCGCCGTCTGTGACGGCGGCCTCGACGCCCGGTAGACGACCCACTTTCCTTCCTCATCCCCTTCCGCGGAGGAGACAACCCACCATGGCCAACGCCGAGAACTGGTCCTTCGAGACCAAGCAGATCCACGCCGGTCAGACCCCCGACAGCGCCACGAATGCTCGGGCCCTGCCGATCTACCAGACCACGTCCTACACGTTCAACGACACCGCGCACGCAGCCGCGCTGTTCGGCCTAGAGCAACCGGGCAACATCTACACCCGGATCATGAACCCGACCACCGATGTCGTCGAACAGCGCATCGCCGCGCTCGAAGGCGGCGTGGCGGCCCTGTTCTTGTCCTCGGGCCAGGCCGCGTCGACGTTCGCCCTGCTCAACATCGCCGGGGCCGGCGATCACATCGTGTCCTCCCCGCGGCTCTACGGCGGCACCTACAACCTGTTCCACTACACCCTTGCCAAGCTCGGCATCGAGGTGAGCTTCGTGGACAACCCCGACGACCTCGATTCCTGGCGCGCCGCGGCCCGACCGAACACCAAGGCGTTCTTCGGCGAGACCATCTCCAATCCGCAGATCGACATCCTCGACATCCCCGGTGTCGCCGCCGTCGCCCACGACACCGGCGTCCCGCTGATCGTCGACAACACGATCGCCACCCCGTACCTGATCCAGCCGATCACCCACGGGGCCGACATCGTCGTGCACTCGGCGACCAAGTACCTCGGCGGGCATGGGTCAGCCATCGCGGGCGTCATCGTCGACGGCGGCACCTTCGACTGGGCGGCCAGCGGACGGTTCCCCGGGTTCACCACCCCCGACCCCAGCTACCACGGCGTGGTCTTCGCCGAGCTCGGCGCACCGGCCTACGCACTCAAGGCCCGGGTGCAGTTGCTGCGCGACTTGGGGAGCGCCCTGGCACCGTTCAACGCCTTCCTCATCGCGCAGGGATTAGAGACGCTGTCGCTGCGTGTTGAACGGCACGTGGCCAATGCACAGAAGGTCGCCGAACACCTGGCCGGCCATGACGGCGTGACCTCGGTGAACTACGCCGGGCTTCCCACCTCGCCGTGGTACGAGCTGGGCCGCAAGCTCGCCCCCAAGGGCACCGGCGCGGTGCTGTCGTTCGAACTGGCCGGCGGAGTGGAGGCCGGCAAGGCGTTCGTCGACGCGCTGACCCTGCACAGTCACGTCGCCAACATCGGCGACGTGCGTTCGCTGGTCATCCATCCCGCATCCACGACGCATCAACAGCTCAGCGCCGAAGAGCAACTCGCCAGCGGTGTCACCCCCGGCCTTGTACGGCTGGCGGTCGGCATCGAGGGAATCGACGACATCCTGGCGGACCTGGAACAGGGATTCGCCGCGGCTCGTCCGTTCAGCGGGGTGCCGCAGACTGCGGCGACGGTGTAGGCGGCGAGAGAACACCGGCATGACGATCACCGAAGAACCAGCCGTGTCCACCGTGGCGTTGCCTGCCGAGGGCGAGATCAGCGTGGTCAACATCGGTTCGCTGACGCTGGAGAACGGCACCGTCCTTCCTGACGTCCACATCGCCGTGCAGCGGTGGGGCGAACTCTCCCCCGAGCGCGACAACGTGGTGATGGTGCTGCATGCGCTGACCGGCGACTCCCACGTCACGGGCCCGGCCGGCGACGGCCACCCGACCGCGGGCTGGTGGGACGGGGTGGCCGGTCCCGGCGCCCCGATCGACACCGACCGGTGGTGCGCGATCTCGACCAACGTGCTGGGCGGCTGCCAGGGCTCCACCGGCCCCGGATCACCGGCGCCCGACGGAAAGCCTTGGGGCTCAAGGTTTCCCCAGATCACCATCCGCGACCAGGTCGAGGCCGACCGAGCCGCACTGGCGGCCTTCGGCATCACCGAGGTGGCCGCCGTCGTCGGCGGGTCGATGGGCGGGGCCCGTGCCCTGGAGTGGATGATCGGCCACCCCGACGAGGTGCGGGCCGGGTTGGTGCTGGCCGTCGGTGCTCGCGCCACCGCCGACCAGATCGGCACCCAGAGCACCCAGGTGGCCGCGATCAAAGCCGACCCGGACTGGCAGGGCGGGGATTACCACGGCACCGACCGCGCCCCGATGGCCGGCATGGAAATCGCCCGGCGCTTCGCACACCTGACCTACCGCGGCGAAGAGGAACTCGACGAGCGGTTCGCCAACGATGCCCAGGGCGACGAGGACCCGACCACCGGCGGACGCTACGGGGTGCAGAGCTATCTCGAATACCAGGGCGGCAAGCTCGCCCGCCGGTTCGATCCGGGCACCTACGTGGCCCTGTCCGACGCACTGTCCACGCACGACGTGGGCCGCGGACGTGGCGGCGTCGACGCGGCGCTGCGCAGCTGCCCGGTGCCCGTCATCGTCGGCGGGATCACCTCCGATCGGCTCTACCCGATCCGGTTACAACAGGAACTGGCCGAGCTGTTGCCCGGATGTGGCGGTCTCGACGTCGTCGACTCGGCCTACGGGCACGACGGCTTCCTGGTGGAGACCGAAGTGGTGGGCAAGTTGATCCGCAGAACACTGGAGCTGGCACAACGGTGAATTCGCCCAAGCAGCGCTCCCTGTCCTTCGGCTCGGAAGCCGCGGCATATGAACGCGGCCGGCCGTCGTATCCGCCGGAGGCGATCGACTGGCTGCTTCCCGACGGCGCCCACGACGTGCTCGACCTCGGCGCGGGCACGGGAAAGTTGACCACCCGGCTGGTGGAACGCGGGCTGGACGTGATCGCCGTCGACCCGATCCCGGAAATGCTTGAGCTGCTGTCGAACTCACTGCCCGACACCCCGGCGCTGCTGGGTACCGCCGAGGAGATCCCTCTGGCCGACGACAGCGTCGACGCGGTGCTGGTGGCCCAGGCATGGCACTGGTTCGACCCGGTACGCGCAGCCAAGGAGATCAGCCGGGTGCTGCGCCCGGGCGGTCGCCTGGGACTGGTGTGGAACACCCGCGACGAGCGGATGGGCTGGGTCAAGGATCTCGGCCAGATCATCGGCCCGGAACACGACCCGTTCACCAACGAGGTGACCCTGCCCGAGCCCTTCTCCGAGACCGAACGCCACCAGGTCGAGTGGACGAGTTACCTGACCCCCCAGGCACTCATCGACCTGGTGGCCTCCCGCAGTTACTGCATCACCTCGCCCGAGCAAGTCCGCAAGAAGACCCTGGGACAGGTACGCGAACTACTGGCCACCCATCCCGCGCTGGCCAACTCCACCGGCTTGGCGCTGCCGTATGTCACGGTGTCCATCCGAGCCACGTTGGCCTGAGTCCCGAATGTGAACTTGTTGCCCACAAGTCGGCGAAATCTCGCCAACGAGTTCACTTTCGGCGGAGGTTCGGTTAAGCGCTGAGCTCCTCGACCGCCGAGGTGCCGAACCAGCGCGCCAGGGAAGCGCCCAGGCCAGGCCCGGGGTTCGGTCAGCTGGTACCCAACGGATCGATCGTCCAGGCGATGTAGAGCACCGCCGCACTCACCGTGGCGGTGGTGGCGAAGTCGATGGTTCGCGAGCGCACCACGAGAAGACCGGCGCGGTCATCGGCCAGCGCCAGCCGCAATGCCGCGGCGGCGCCCACCCCGATCCCGATGACCAGGGCGCCACGACGCCAATAGCCCGCCACCACCAAGATGAACGCCGCGACGAAGAACAGCCCGACCACCAGGATCGGCCATTGCCCGGCAATCACCTTGCGGACGAACTCCTTTGCCGTCACGCCAGTTTCGACTCTTCGAGCTCGACGACGTTGGTCAGCAGGAACGCCCGGGTCAGCGGCCCGACGCCGCCCGGGTTGGGCGACACATGCCCGGCCACGTCCCAGACGTCCGGAGCGACGTCACCGGTGAGCTTGCCGTCGACGCGGCTGACTCCGACGTCGACGACGGCCGCCCCGGGCTTGACCATGTCCGCGGTCACCATGTGCGGAACGCCGACCGCAGCGATGATGATGTCGGCCTGCCGGGTGAGCGCGGGCAGATCGCGGGTACCGGTGTGGCAGAGGGTGACGGTGGCGTTCTCGGAGCGACGGGTCAGCAGCAGACCCATCGGCCGGCCCACGGTGACGCCACGGCCGATCACGACGACATGCGCCCCGGCGATCGGCACGTCGAACCGACGCAGCAGGTGCACGATGCCGCGCGGGGTGCAGGGCAGCGGCGCGTCCTTCCCGAGCACCAGCCGGCCCAGGTTGGTCGGGTGCAGACCGTCGGCGTCCTTGGCCGGGTCGATGCGCTCCAGCGCGGCGTTCTCGTCGAGATGCTTGGGCAGCGGCAGCTGCACGATGTAACCCGTGCAGTCCGGATTGGCATTGAGCTCGTCGATGGTCTCGTCGAGCTGGGCCTGCGTGATGTCGGCGGGCAGGTCGCGGCGGATCGAGTTGATCCCCACCTTGGCGCAATCGGCGTGCTTGCCCCGCACATAGGCCTGCGAACCCGGGTCCTCCCCGACCAACACGGTCCCCAGCCCCGGCGTCCGGCCCGCCTCGGTCAACTTCGCCACGCGCTGCTTGAGGTCGACGAAGATCTCGTCGCGCGTGGCCTTACCGTCCAGAACAATCGCACCCACGGGTGCCATTGTGTCAGGTGACGTGGCAAGCTCCATCTATGAACACTCAGCCCAATGTGTTCACTGATGTTTTCAGTGAGGCCAAGCTCGGCCCGGTGACGCTTCGCAACCGCATCATCAAGGCCGCCACGTTCGAAGCGTCCACACCGGATGCGCTGGTCACCGAAGATTTGATCAACTACCACCGGTTGCCCGCCGCCGGTGGCGTCGGCATGACCACCGTCGCCTACTGCGCGGTGGCCCCCGGCGGCCGCACCGACGGCTGGCAGATCTGGATGCGGCCCGAGGCCGTGCCGGGCCTGACCAAGCTCACCGAGGCCGTGCACGCCGAGGGCGCGGCGATCAGCGCCCAGATCGGCCACGCCGGGCCGGTGGCCAACTCGCGGACCAACAAGGCCCAGGCCCTCGCGCCGGTGCGGTTCTTCAACCCGCTGTCGATGCGGTTCGCCAAGAAAGCCACCATCGATGACATCCGCGACGTCACCGAAGCTCACGCCAATGCCGCGCGGCTGGCCATCGACTCCGGATTCGACGCGGTCGAGGTTCACCTCGGTCACAACTATCTGGCCAGCTCGTTCCTCTCCCCGCTGATCAACCGGCGCACCGACGAGTTCGGCGGATCGTTGGAGAACCGCGCGAAGGCGGCCCGCGGCGTGGTGCGCGCGGTGCGCGACGCCGTCGACAAACACGGCGGCAAGAAGATCGCCGTGATCGCCAAACTCAACATGAGTGACGGCATCCGCGGCGGTATCCCGATGGACGAGTCGCTGCAGACCGCCAAGTGGCTCGAGGAGGACGGTGGCCTGGACGCCATCGAGCTCACCGCGGGCAGCTCACTGGTGAACCCCATGTACCTGTTCCGCGGCGGCGCCCCGGTCAAGGAGTTCGCCGCGAACTTCAAGCCCCCGATCAGCTGGGGCATCCGGATGAGCGGCAACAAGTTCTTCCGCGAATACCCTTACCACGAGGCCTATCTGATGCGCGACGCCGAGAAGTTCCGCGCCGAGCTGACGATGCCGATCATCCTGCTGGGCGGTATCACCAACCGCGAGACCATGGACCGGGCGATGGCCGCGGGCTTCGAGTTCGTCGCGATGGGCCGGGCCCTGCTGGCCGAGCCGGACCTGCTCAACCGGATCAAAGCCGAGACGGTCAAGGGTTCGGTCAAATCGCTGTGCACGCACTGCAACAGCTGTATGCCCACGATTTACAGCCACACCCACTGCGTGGTGACGGGAGCTCCGGATTCACTCGTGAGCTAATAGCTCCATGGGCGGTAACCACCCCAGCGACACCATGGTCACCTACCGCTACGTCCGGGTGGGCTTGGTGGCGCTGGTGGTGTTCCTGCTGTGCTCGTTGGGGTTGACCTGGGCGCACAGTTGCCTGCAGGGCTCGATCAGCGCGTTTTTCTACACGCGGACCCACGCCGTGTTCGTGGCCGCGCTGTGCGCGATCGGCATCTGCCTGATCGCCTACAAGGGCAGCCGGGTCGGCGAAGACGCGCTGCTGAACTTCGCCGGGTTCATGGCCTTCATCGTGGCCCTGGTGCCCACCGGTCCGGTCGAGTTGTGCCGGCCCTGGTTGCCGAGCGTGGCCGATCCGTTCGGCGCCGTCGGCAACAACATCGCGTCGCTGTTCGTGGCCGTCGCCGCGGGCACCGGCATGTACCTGGCGCTGCAGCGGTGGCGCCGCCCGCAACAACCACCGGTGGCCTCGGCGCCGTCGTGCGCCGAGGCCGCCACCTTGTGGAAGACCATCGCGACCGCGCTGCTGCGGGTCGAGAAGTGGCTGCCCGCAGCACTATTGGCCATCGCGATCGCCGGGGCGCCGCTGCTGTTGTGGGACTGGTTCGCCGAGCATGCGCACGTGATCGCCGCCGTGGCGATGTTCCTGGCCATCACGCTGGTCGCGGTGTACCACGCGTGCTACGCGCGGGCGGCCGTGCGCCGGCACCTGGCCCGGTTCTACGCCACGATCGCCGCGCTCATGCTCGTGACCGTGGTGGCCGCGTTGGTGCTGCTGACCACCGGCTGGCACTTCGGTGTGATCACCGTCGAGCTCATTCTCACCGTGCTGTTCGCGGTGTTCTGGGCGGTGCAGACCTGGGATGTGTGGGACGCCGAGGATCGCTACCCCGAAGAGTCCGTGCCCACCCTGGCCAACGCCGAGCGCTAACTGGCGTAGCCGTCGATCTGCAAGGTCTGGCCGTCACGCCGTAACACCAGCACCGCGCCCGGTGCCGGCACGAAACCCTCGACCGATCCGGCGGGCACCGCTGCAGTCTGCGTGCACGTGCTGGCGTCGAACGTGCGCAGCGAACCGGGAACGCCCGGGCCCCCGTTGTCGGCGATGACGAAATGATCGTCGAAGGACAGGTAGGCAAGGCCGCTGCCCTGGCCGAGTGCGCGGGTGTTGGTGCCGCGAACCCCTTGGGCCCCGGCGCATCTCTGCTTGCCGTCCGGCCCGAACAACACGAGGTGCCGGCCACCGTCGCGGCTGGAGAACAAGAAGTTGTCGGCCGGCCCCGGGGAAGGTTCGGCGGTGCCGCGGTCCACGATCGGCGTCACGGTCTTGTCCGCCACGTTGACGTACGTGATCCCGGGTGGCGCTCCGGCACCAGCGAACTGCATGAAGATGCCCACCGAGTTCGCCGGTGTGGCGATCGCGCCCGCGTCGGCCTGGCCTGTGAACACTTCGTTGTCCCATACGGTCTCACCACTGCCGGGGTCGACGGCGACCACCCGGATACCACTACCTCGCTCGGACGAGCACTGCACCACCGCGACCAACCACGACCGGGTGTCCACCGTCCGGGGCGGGAAGACGCAATCGCCGTGGGGCGCAGGCACCGTCCACATCGGGGTGCCGGTCCGAGTCTCGAAGCGCACCCACACGCGGTCGTCGCGGTACACCACGAACGGCGCGTCAACGTTGTAGCCGGGCACTTCTGACAGTGCGTACATCATCCGTTCGTCGGCGTTCTGCCACAGCTGTTTTCCGGTGACGGCGTCGAGGCCGACCAGGCCCTTGTCGAGGAAGGCCACCACGGTGGCGCCGTTGTCGAACACCCGCATTCCGGTGACGACGACACTGCCCGGCCCGGTTCGCGCGAAATGCCAGCGTTCCTGTCCGTCGGCTCCGTAGGCCGTGATGCGATGATCGCCATACACCACGAAACCCGCTCCCGCAGCCACGATTTCACGTGTGGGCTGGTGTTCGTCTCCGGCGAACGCATCGGGCACCGAGACCGTGAAGGCGTGCTTCCCCAGCGTGGTGGGGACCGCAGGCACGTCGGTAGCTGCCGCCGTCGTCGCGTCGAGATAACGTCCGTCGTCGCCCGCCCGGAACGCCCCCACGGTGACCGCGGCGGCAACCGCGACGGCGATCACTGCACCGATCGCCAGCAACTTCACCGAGCTGCGCTCCAACCGCGGAACGGCGCGCACGGCCACCAGGGTCAGCGCCGCACCCGCCAGGCACAACCACCACGAGGCCATGACCGCCGGCAGTGCCGCGGTGACCGGCGCGCCCTCCATGACCCTGCCGTAGAACGACGGAATGCCTTGGCTGACGTAGGCGATGAACAGCAGCGCCATCACGGCCGCGGCGCCGGCCGCAGTCGCAGGCAGGTCACGGCCGGTGCGCCCGCGCCAGACGCAGTAGGCCATCGCCGCGATCACCACGACCGCGATGACCACGACCGCCAACGCCATCCGGTTCGGCAGCGCCTCACCCCAGCGGTGCACGCTGACGGCATACCAGGCGCTCTCCCCGGCGCTGCGCGGCGCGAGCAGTCGCGCCCACGCCGCCAACACGGCGGCCCACACCAACAAGACCGCCGCCGCACCGACCAGCACCGTGCCCAACGGACGCAGCACGCCAAGCGCCCGGTCAGCCATCTTCTGCGCCCCTTCAGAACCCATACGGGCCATCGTCACACGCCGCGACACCACCACAACGGACCAGCCCCGGTGACAACTACCGATAGAGTTGAGCGCGATGAGCCCTGCGCTGACCGTTCGTTACGACGGATCGACCCGTACCTTCGCCCCGGGCAACGATGTCGTCATCGGCCGAGATCTCCGCGCCGACGTCCGCATCGCCCACCCGCTGATCTCGCGTGCCCACCTGGTGCTGCGCTTCGACCAAGGCCGATGGGTCGCCATCGACAACGGCAGCCTCAACGGTATGTACGTCAACGGCCGGCGCGTGCCCTCGGTCGACCTTCACGACGGCCAGATCGTCAACATCGGCAACCCGGACGGCCCGCAACTGACCTTCGAGGTGGGCCGACACGAGGGCGCCGTGGGCCGGACCCCGACCGCGGCGGTGCCGATCGCGAGTCGGCCGAGCGGCGGTTGGCCCACCCAGGCGCCCACCGCTCCCCGATCGCCTTACGGCCAGCCGCCCGCTCCGCCGCGACCCGGCTATTCGTCGGGCCCGCAGCCGCGCTACCCGACCGCGCCGACCGGTTATCCCAGCGGTCCCCAGGGCGGCTACCCCAGCGGACCGCAAACCGGATATCCCAGTGGACCCCAGGCGTATCAGTCGCAACCGGTTCGCACCCCGGCTCCGACCCCGCCCCCGGCGAATCCGGCGCAGGCACCGACCACCATGGGTCCGGCCGCCTCGGCCCGCGGCAGCAGCGAGGCCGGCGGCAACAACATCGCGACCAGCATGATGAAGATCCTGCGGCCCGGGCGCAGTACCCCGGCGCCGGCAGACGCGGTGAAGATCGGTCGCGCCACCGACAACGACATCGTCATCCCCGACGTGCTGGCCTCACGGCATCACGCCACCCTGATCCCGCTGCCCGGCGGCACCGAGATCCGCGATGAGCGCAGCATCAACGGCACCTTCGTCAACGGTGCGCGAGTCGACAGCGCGATCCTGCACGACGGCGACGTCGTCACGATCGGCAACGTCGACCTGGTGTTCACCGGTGGCACTTTGGTGCGCCGCAGCGAGACGGAGGCCGACACCCGCACCGGCGGTCTGGAAGTTCGTGGTCTGACCTGGACCATCGAGGGCAACAAGACGCTGCTCGACAACATCTCCCTGGACGCCCGGCCCGGCACCCTGACCGCGGTGATCGGGCCCTCGGGTGCGGGCAAGTCGACGTTCGCCAAGCAGGTCGCCGGCTACACCCATCCGACCAGCGGCACCATCACCTTCGAGGGCCACGACGTCCACGCCGAGTACGCCTCGCTGCGGTCCCGGATCGGCATGGTCCCCCAAGACGACGTGGTGCACGGTCAGCTCACCGTCCGTCAGGCCCTGATGTACGCCGCCGAGCTGCGGCTGCCCCCGGACACCACCAAGGAAGACCGCGAACAGGTCGTCATGCAGGTGCTCGAGGAACTCGAGATGACCAAGCACCTCGACACCCGCGTCGACAAGCTGTCCGGCGGGCAGCGCAAGCGCGCCTCGGTCGCGCTCGAGCTGCTGACCGGCCCGTCGCTGCTGATCCTCGACGAACCCACCTCGGGTCTGGACCCCGCGCTCGACCGCCAGGTGATGACGATGCTGCGCCAGCTGGCCGACGCCGGCCGCGTCGTGCTCGTCGTCACGCACTCGCTGACCTACCTCGACGTGTGCGATCAGGTGCTCCTGCTGGCCCCCGGCGGCAAGACCGCGTTCTGCGGCCCGCCCGACCAGATCGGCCCGGAGCTCGGCACCACCAACTGGGCCGACATCTTCAGCACCGTCGCGAGCGATCCGGCCGAGGCCAACCGGCGTTATCTGGCCCGCACCGGCCCGGCACCGGCTGCGGCGGCATCCTCGGAGCAACCCGGCGACCTCGGCGAGCCGGCCAAGACCAGCCTGCTACGCCAGTTCTCGACCATCGCGCGAAGACAGATCCGGCTCATCGTCTCCGACCGCGGCTACTTCATCTTCCTGGCGCTGTTGCCGTTCATCATGGGCACGTTGTCGCTGTCGGTGCCCGGCACCGTCGGCTTCGGCGTGCCGAACCCGATGGGTGACGCGCCCAACGAGCCCGGTCAGATCCTGGTGCTGCTCAACGTCGGCGCGATCTTCATGGGCACCGCGCTGACCATCCGCGATCTGATCGGCGAGCGGGCGATCTTCCGCCGCGAGCAGGCCGTCGGGTTGTCCACGACCGCCTATTTGCTGGCCAAGGTGTGCGTGTACTCGGTGTTCGCCATCGTGCAGTCGGCAATCGTCACGACCATCACGATCCTCGGCAAGGGCTGGGGCGAAGGCGCGGTGGAGCGGGGTGTGTTCCTGCCGAACCGGTCCCTGGAGCTGTTCGTCAGCATGGCGGCCACCACCGTCACCGCGGCCATGGTGGGCCTGGCCCTGTCGGCGCTGGCGAAGTCCAATGAGCAGATCATGCCGCTGCTGGTGGTCGCGATCATGAGCCAGCTGGTGTTCTCCGGCGGCATGATCCCGGTGACCGGCCGCGTGGGGCTGGATCAGCTGTCGTGGATCACCCCGGCGCGCTGGGGGTTTGCCGCGTCGGCCTCGACGGTCGACCTGATCCGGCTGGTGCCCGGGCCGCTGACGCCCAAGGACTCACATTGGGAGCACACCTCGGGAACCTGGCTGTTCGACATGGCCATGCTGGTGGCACTGTCGGTGTTCTACGTCGGCTTCGTGCGCTGGAAGATCCGCCTCAAGGCCGGCTGAGAACTAAGCGCCGTGGACGTCGAGGCCGTGGGCGGCGGAATAGGCCAACGCCTGGGTGATGTCGATCTTGGCGCCGCGCAGCTTGGCCGTGGTCCAGAACGTGGCGTCGACGCGGGCGCCCCGTAGATCGGCCTCGTCGAACTTGGCGTCCTGCACCCGGGCGCCGGTCAGGTCGGCCTGGCGCAGCACGGCCTTGCGCAGATCCACACCGACCAGGCTGGTCTCCCGTAACCGGCAGTCCGACAAGTCGACGCTGCGCAGATCGCAGCCGCCCAGTACGGCCAGGCTCAGATCGGACTCCACCAACGTGATCGGGCGCAGCGTGCACTCGGTGAACACCGAACCGAGCAGGCTGCAATTGGTGAATGTGCTGTGCCAGAGCCTGGCCCGGCGGAACGTGCAGTTGCGGAACGCCGAGCCGGAATGCTGCGACTCGGACATGTCCACGCCGCTGAAATCGCATTCGGTGAACACCACCCGCTCGGTGCGCAACCGGCTCAGGTCTCCGTCATATTCCCCGGCACGGAAGTCGACACCGGTGAATTCTCGGTCCGCCCAGACGGTTTCGTCGGCCACCACGTGTCAGCCGGGCAGCGCCGACAGCGTGCTCAACGAATACTCGGTGACCGCGATGAGCGCGGCCTTGGCCGAGTTGCGATCGCGGGCGTCGACGGCCACCACCGGGATGTGGTCGGGCAGGGCCAGTGCCTTGCGCACCGCCTGGGTGGGATGCTTTGGCGCCTCGTCGAATTCGTTGACCGCGACGATGAACGGCAGTTTGCGGGCCTCGAAGAAATCGACCGCGGCGAAGCTGTCCTGCAGGCGTCGCACGTCGACCAGGATGATCGCACCGATCGCGCCGCGCACCAGGTCGTCCCACATGAACCAGAACCGGCGCTGCCCGGGCGTGCCGAACAGGTACAGCACCAGATCCTCGGCCAGGGTGATGCGACCGAAGTCCATCGCGACCGTGGTGGTGCGCTTGTCGGGGGTGCCGTCGAGGGCGTCGACGCCTTCGGACACGTTGGTGACCAACGCTTCGGTACGCAGCGGCATGATCTCGGAGACCGCGCCCACGAATGTGGTCTTGCCTGCGCCGAACCCTCCAGAGATGACGATCTTCGTCGAGGATGAGCGCTTGCGCGAAGACCCTGTGGATGCGGCGGCCCCACGCCGGGGTGCGCCGTCGCCGGAGGCCGAGCGGGGTTCAGAGTGCTCGTAGGCCACGCAGGGTCCTTCCAATCAGTTCGCGGCGTTCGTCAAAGCTAGCCGAGTCGTCGAGGGTGGCTTCCACCCGTAGATAACCCTGCGTCACCAAGTCCCCGATCAGCACGCGCGCCACGCCGAGCGGGAGAGACAGGTGTGCGGAGATCTCGGCTACCGAAGGGCTGCCGGTGCACAACTCTACGATCTGTGCGCGCACATCGCTGCCAGCCCAGCGCGGTTCGCGCGGCGTGTCGAGTTTCTGCACCGGCGCTTCCAACGGAAGGTGCACACGCGAATCGGTGCGGCCGGCCGTCAGGGTGTACGGCCGTACCAGACTCGGTCGATCGGTGGGTTCCGATTCGTCCACGGACACCTCGCGAAGGGCAGAAGGGGACAGAGACTCAGGACGGTTGCGGCGCGCGACGCGACGACTGCACCACCGCACCGACGCGCTCGACCAGGATGGCCATCTCGTAGCCGACCTGACCGATGTCGCACGACGGGGCGGTCAGCGTGGCGAGGTTGGAACCGTCGCCCACCCGCATCAGCAACAGGTAGCCGTTCTCCATCTCGACCACCGACTGCATCACGTGACCGCCGTTGAACAACTGGGAGGCCCCGGTGGCCAGGCTCGCCAGACCGGAGGCGACCGCGGCCAGTTGATCGGCCCGCTCGATCGGCATGTGTTCGCTGGCCGCCATCAGCAGCCCGTCGGCCGAAACCAGAACCGCATGGGACACCCCGGATACCTCGCGGGCGAACTTGGAGACCAGCCAGTCCAGGGAGTCGCGCTGGGTCGGTCGGGTCATTCGCTATCGGTTCCTCTGGTCTCTCGGGCATGCGATCGCCCGGCGTGCACGCCGCCGAAAAGGTTGCTGGTGCTCGCGCGGACAGCCTCGGGATCACGCGGTTTGAACGCCCCGAACATGCTGCTGTCAGGTTCGCTTGCCGATGCTACCGCCTCGAAGCCGTCGGAGCTCCCGCCGGCGAGGTCAACGGTCGTCACCGCAACGGTGGCGCGCACCGTAACGACGACGGCT